>NZ_BAABGA010000055.1:0-1379 GCF_039541335.1 Novipirellula rosea
TTCAATTTTGTATTGATTCACCAGCCAGCAAGCTGACCGGGAGAAAGCAAAGTTAAAACCGAAAGTTGATTCTGCTCTGAGGGCCTCGGTAAAGACCCTCAGCGATTCGCCATTTTTTCCGATACCGTCTTGCATCAACAGCAAGCAGTATCGAGGAATGGCCTCGCATCTGAACTCAACAGAAGTTTCATCACCAAATTGTCAATGATCGGTGCAACTTAAAAGCATTGTTCCGCTCGGCGGGCGAGTGAAAGTTGCTCTCAAGTGCGAGAGGGAATGATTACGTCTTCGGCCTCTGGCGTCAACACGCTCTAGCCCACTTTTTCAAAAAGTGAGCAAAATCGATCGAGCCACCTCCGCCGATCGCACCGGAGCCGCAACATGATACACCGTCTTTTCCCGAACCAGTGAACTCCAACCGGCACCCTGGTTTTGTCACAAAGAACTTCTGAATTATTTCCAAGCCCGTTTGCTTCCTGACCACTTTTAAAGAGTCCACTGCCGAATTGCCCTCCGATTCCCAGCCCCCGAAGCCTCGAAACGCACTTCGCTCGCAGCAAGCCACAAGCGTTCGCCGACACTGGCCAGCTGCTGTGAATTGCGAGGCACCAACCCAACAAGCAAGCGAGCGTCCCCCAAGAATGCGGAAAGAGCCCGCAGCGATAACAAACCGCTGCGATAACAAATTCGGATACCACTGTCCGCAACATGGGCACCCAAGAACGCATCGCGACCGAAAAGCGAATAGTGCCGCGGTTCGATTCAACGAACGACCACCGCCACTCAAACAGCATGGCTGCAATTCCCGCCGGATCATCCTGCATTGCCAGACCACTTCCAGAGGGTCGAGCAAAAACCATCGTCCTTGATTCCATCGTCCTTGATTCCATCGTCCTTGATTCCATCGTCCTTGATTCCATCGCCCTTGATTCCATCGCCCTTGATTCGATCGCCATTGATTCGATCACCCTTGATTCGATCCTTGGCTGACGCGGCGGCTGATCGGCTGGGCTGAAAAATCGACGCTAACGTCACTTCGAAACTCGCGTATCGCGCCAGCGTCGCGGAAGCTTCGCCATCTAACAAACACGGACTGCCAACTAACAAACACGGTCTCCCCGCGAACCGTTGTCCGAACCCACGCGAACCACAACCGGGCAAAGAGGCAAAACAAGCCGCTGGTTCGACAGCACTTCACGGCCAGAGCCTTGCGATTTCGCCGGAAAGTCTTCGCGAAATACAGATCACTGCAGGCCCGCCCCGCCCCCACACCAAGCACATCTACACTGTAATACTACGTGCCGCCACCAAACCCGTCCCATGTTGCCCCCAAAACCACTCTCCCACTCTCCCACTCTCCCACTCTCCCACTCTCCCAC
>NZ_BAABGA010000056.1:0-7412 GCF_039541335.1 Novipirellula rosea
TCCAGTTCTCGACCGTTTGACCGACACGGAAAGAACGCCGGTCGTACTCGTATGTTGACCTCGTTCGTGTTTGGAGGTTACCGCTGCCATCGTAGACATCGACGACCGCCTGATTCATCCGGCCTTGCAAGTTGTACGTAAAGCTCTGCGAAGACACTCGCTGCTGCGCGCTGTCACTGCCCTCAGCGGCCAACGCATTGACCGTTGTGTCGTCCAGCAGGCCGGTGTAAGCCGTCTTGGCCGTTTGCTGGGTTTGGTCGTACAGGTAGATCGTCGTCGTGTCGGCGCTGGCGTCGGACAATTCAGCAAACAGTCGATCGTTCGCGTCATAGCGATACTCGATCGACTCGTCGATGCTCGAGTTATTGCCAAGGTCACGATCGAGTGCGACGCGGTCGCCGGTCAAGTCGTACTCGTAGGACTCGGTTTGATCAAAGTTGTTGTCCCAGTGGTCGATAACTTCATCGGTCAAACGTCCCATGTCGTCGTAAGCCCAGGTCGTGGTGGTTGTTTCCAACTCACCTGCGTCCTGATTACCGTCATCGTTAGCGTCGATCCAGAAGGTTTCGCTAGCCGACGTACGTTTGCCGTCGGGACGGACAGTGTAGTCGTACGAGGCAAGGACGTTGCTGGCCCCATCGGTGTCAACTTGTGTGTCCAGCCGACCGAGTTCATCAAAGGTATAGGCCGTGATCAGGTCGGGAACCGCGTCGCCAGGCGCGAATGTGAGCTGGGCGCGTTGACGGCCAAGCAGGTCAAAGCGGTAGTCGGTATCGACTTGCGGATCGTCACTGGTGTTCGATGATGCAAATCAAGGAGTCCTGCCCCATTTGAATTCTCGCGGCCATGACAGTGCTTTGTTTTTCTCGGACACCTTTGCTTTTCCCGGTTTTAGGTCGCTCACTGAACCAACGTTATCACACATCGCTCCCACTCGCTGCGTGATAGGAAGGCACTATTGTCAAGGCTAGCCGAGTCAACATCATGAATCCCAGCGTTGAAGCGTTCGACCAAGACTTTATAGTGCCCGGTCGGGACTTCCACAATCAACTCTCCTTCACTGTCGAAAAACCCGTCTTCAATCGAAAATTCGGTTTCAAGAAATAATGAATCACGCGAACGCTCTCTCGCTATGTTCTCAAGCAAAACGAAATCAAAGCGTAGCGACAACGTGTCCGATTTCGCCACTAATAAAAGGGCATCATCAAATTCCCAGTATCCCAACTCCCTTATTTCTGGCCAATCAATATCCATGGCCTGCTGATATTCCAGTGTCGCGGAAGGATTGCAGAGAATCAAGAACGCTTCGTCTTCCGCAAACAACCGAATTGATGTCGGGTTGTTCTCATCAGTTGATATAGTTTCATAATCCATTGGTGATGCCTTTCGTGTTAGTCAAATAGGTGAGCAATTGCCACTAGCGATGGAATTGGAACCACTAAAAAGGGTCGACCACCACCGTATCTAAGTCGCTTGCGATAGAACGTGTTCAACGCCAAACCTTCTTGGTGGTTCTGCCCAGCATTGACGTACCTCCCTTCTGCAAACGGCTGTCCACCTTGCCAGCTTGACGCGTAGGGAAACTCGTCAAGCTGTGTGTTCCATGGTGGGATCGGCCTTTGGAAGTTTGTCTTTACCCAAGCTCGGTTAACGTTTGTCGGGTGATTTGGATTTCTAGTTGCGCCAGGACCGTTGTAATTCAATAAAAATGCCCAAGGGTTACGTTGGAGATAGTCAACCTTGAAGTCGTAGACTTCTGGCCAAAAATCCTCAGGTAGGTAGAACTTTGGAAAACGCTTTATTTCTTGCCACGTTTTTCGCAGGTGAGTCGCTATTTCTTCTAATACATCTCGTACATAACGAGCAATCTCAAAGACGCTTGCTTGCAGGAAATGGTAAACGTAAGCGACACCAGTTCCGACTTGGCTCAATGCATCTCCCATTAAATCAACCGCATCGCTGAGAAGACCAGACGAAATTGCTATGTATGCTGCTGATCCAAACGCTAGGGCCGCGTATGCTTGACCAGCCGTCATCCCGGCGCCAATCGACATCGTCATGCTCAGCTCCATGCTGCTAGAAAGTCCTGTTGGATCTATTCCCCCGATCGGATCGCCATGCACATAGGCGTACTTGTGCAAAGAAGTAACTCTGATGCGGTTTCGCCGCTGTCGTCGTAATTCTCGTCGTGATTTACTTGTCAAAGATCAGTTTTGCCCGGTGCGTTTCCCGCCGATCTTAAAAAAAGCTCGGCGCGCGTTTTCGGGTCGGAGCGAGGTCACGCTCGATGCGTTTTTTTCTTTAGTCGCTTTTTGTCTGGGTGCATTTTAGCTGCCCACGACCGCCGCAGCAACGCGCGGCGGCGACCGTTCCGTTTTCGATAACAGCTAAAACCAACTCGCGCGGTCGGCATCCAGCCGAAAGAAACGGTGAACCTCGTGTCCGCCAAGCCGTCGCAAAGACGCCGGTGCAGCATCTGGTTTACTCATCTAAGAGTCCTAGTATCTAGCAATGGCAGCGTATTCGCGAGATTGGATTACGATGTCCAATGGAAACAGATGCTTCCAAACGTCTTGTAGATCGAATAGACCTGGGTACTTGAGACCGTGGGTCAGCGTGATCGCAAGGCGTTCATTTCAAACCCGAACCGTCGCAGGAGCTGCGCACGCGCAAGCTCGAATTTACTAGGCTGGGATTTTATGAATTCTTACGTGAAGTCTACCAAGATCTTTGTTGGTGTCGATGTTTCCAAGGCGACTCTCGATATCTATCGCCCTGATACAAAGGAGGCGTTGCAGATTGAAAACTCGGATGAAGCCATCGCTGTGTTTTGTTTGCAACTTGAAAAAAAGAAACGAAGTGTAATGGTCGTGATGGAAGGAACTGGTGGCTATGAGTATTTGCTCGTAAAGCATCTTGCTAGTCACAAGATTGAAGCGGCTGTTATCAACCCGAGACGAATTCGCGACTTCGCGAAAGGGATCGGTTTGGATGCGAAGACAGATCCCATTGATGCCAAAGTGATCTCGAAGTACGCCGAGGTTGTCGTACCTAAACCGATGGCTACTAAGTCCGATCATGAGCTGAAGCATGGCGCACTGGTTGCTCGCCGTAACCAGTTGCTCGAACTGATCACCCAAGAGAACAATCGCCTCAAGCAATCGTGGGATGATGACGCCAAGCAAAGCATCCGTGTTGTGCTCGACGTGCTTAAAAAGCAGCTAAAACACATTGATTCGCAATTAGCCAAGATGCTCAAGTCAGACAAGGCAAATCAACGTACAATCGAGATTTTGCAGTCCGTCAAAGGAGTCGGTCCCGTGATGGTCTCAACCGTAATCGCTGAGCTTCCCGAGCTTGGTAAACTGAATCGGGGTGAAATAGCCAAGCTCGTTGGTGTTGCGCCAATCAATCGTGATTCTGGCAAAAAATCCGGCAAGCGATTCATCGGTGGTGGCCGGGGCCAAGTGCGGCGTGTGCTGTACATGGCAACGATCGTCGCAATCCGCCACAACTTGGCGATCAAAGCGTTTTACACACACCTCAAATCGCAAGGTAAAGCATCCAAGGTTGCCATTGTCGCCTGCATGCGAAAGTTCATCACGATACTGAATCTACTGATCAAAACCGATCAGTTGTGGGAAAACAAAACGAGCGTCTGAATTGCTTCCAATCCAGACGCTCAACGTGGACGTCATTGACGCACCCTCGGCTCAGCTATCCCTGGCAGGTTGTGTCCCCACAGCGCCTGTTACGTTTCACTGAACACTTCCATGATAGTTCCGACTTGATACCGCGACCATGAAAACATCATTGAACACCATCGTCATGCCAAAAAAATCCCGGGGGTTTGGGGGCTGGCCCCCAATGCAGCGCAGTTCAAAGCGACAAGGGAAATCAAAATACTTCGTTTTGACACTTGACGAAATTAAAGACCGGCGCTGACCCATTTGATCGCTCCTTAACCTCTCAAATCAAAATTGTATTCAGGCTTACAAACTTTTCGCGGCAATCAAAATCGAGACGCTGTCTTATCCGTGATAACTGAGGCTTGGAAGTTAGTACTTTGTATATTGAGGGATGATTGCACACACTCTCTAACTCTTTGACGGAAACCCTTGTCTCTTCGAGTATCAAATAGTGAAGGCGTTTATTTCCGCCGATGATGAGGGTAAGGCCGCCTGTCGGAAGTTGGCAATGGCTTAGGTCAAGGCGAAGTAGTGTTTCAATTTCTCCCAGACGTTCGCATTCATTCAAAGTCAACGATTTGTTCGTTACAACACATTTCGCCCATGCGTTTTTCTCCAGCTGACGCGCCAAATAGGCGAGAGACAACTTTGCTTCAGGAACGAAGTCCGGTGACATGATTTGTTTTGCTGAGATCAGCGAAACGTTCTCATCAAACAAGAACGATCTTTTAGCCACCCTGTCTCCGACGAAACAAGTAGTGGTAACAAGAATCAGAGCTAATATACTGACCGTTTTTTTTTTCATGATCTATTATCGCGAAGGAAATACAAATGGGGCGTCGTACCCTCGACTTGCATAGAAGCGTTCAACCGCACCGAGTGTTTCTTGAGGCAAAGTTTCGATTGGGTCAATGTCCATTACTTCGGTTGCGTTCGCATTTTGTGACCACGCCTTTCCAACCAAAGGTTTTTGCGGGTATGAAACACTTGTGAACTTTACTGTCCACTTTATGCCCCCCAAGAAGTGAAGTTCGTCGCCGCGACTCGTGAACGCGAGCGTCATGAAGTCATTCTGCGACTCACGAGAACCGGGACCATCAATCAGGATAGAAGGGGCATCCTTAATGTGATGCCTGAACGGGTTGCTTCCCATGCGTGAATCGGAGCGATCCCCACGATAGAATGCATGCGGATGATTGTTGGAGTCCACGTGCCATCCGTCAGGACCTGATTGTGGATGAGTTCGCTCTATCCGCATACGCGCGTCACTATATGTATTGTACTTGCCTCGTACTAGTTGGATGAATGAGACGTTGCCTCCAAGACGTGCGTTTGGTGAAAAGGCGATTTCGATTGGCTGCTCGCCACCCAAAAAACGACGTATCCCGTCGTCGCGTTGCTGTATTTGCTTAACGCCGCCTAGTCGGACAATTACCTGACCACTTGGTAGGTCGTACTGAGTTGTTTCAACGCTAAAGACTCCAGTGGAAAGACTCGAAAATGCGTCTCGATTGAAATTAGAAACATAGTTTGCTCGGTATGCGCCCGCCAAAAGTGCGCCGACAATCGCAACGCTTACCAGACTTACGGCAATCCCACGCATTCTTCCGCTGGGATCGGCACCCCCAATCGGGTCCCCATGCACGTAGGCGTACTTGTGCAAAGAAGTAACTCTGACGCGGTTTCACCGCTGTCGTCGTAATTCTCGTCGTGATTTACTTGTCAAAGATCAGTTTTGCCCGGTGCGTTTCGGGTCGGACTTAAAAAAAGCTCGACGCGGTTTTTTGGGCTGGAGCGGGGTCACACTCGATGCGTTTTTTCTTTAGTCGCTTGTCGTCTGCGTGCATTTTAGCTGCCCACGACCGCCGCATCAACGCGCGGCGGCGACCGGCGACCGTTTCGTTTTCGATAGCAGCTAAAACCAACTCGCGCGGTTGGCATCCAGCCGAAAGAAACGGCGAACTTCGTGACCCCCGAGCCGCCGCTAAGCCGCCGGTGCAGACGGCATTGCACTCATCTAAGAGACCTGACCCATTTGATCGCTCCGGCTGAATACCGAAAACCTGGTCTGACCCCGTCGAATCCCTTCAATCGAAGCCACTAGCTGGATCTATTGACCCTGTGGATTGTTGCTTCGCGTCGGTGACCTGGATATTCCAGGTCACAAAACAATAGTCGTTTGACGCAATTTTTAGATTCAGCAAAGATGGTTTTCCCGTTATGCGACGTCGCAACTCATCAATATCTACGTTCGCAACTTCGCCGGTGACAAAAAGTGTTTCGTAATGGCTTGACCCGTCGTCGTGAAAGAAACGACAATAAGAGAGTTCGATTTGACTAAAACGATCGTCATCAGCCAATATTTGCTTAATGCGACGCACCTTCCTCTCGATGCGCGCGTTCCTTTTCAACAGTTCATGTTTATCGACTATCAAATGTGGATTGAAAAGAAATGCGATTGAGATCAAGAACACGAGAGAGAGAATCACTTGTTGTGTCGTATTGGAATGCTTCCAACGTATCGCTGCTAAGGACACAGCCGCAAGGATAACAATTGCGACAGCCGCAAACACAATCACGCCCGTTTCCCCATAGAAAAAGGCTCCCCGACTGATCGAGTAAAAAAGGAAAGCTGTCGCTCCGGTAAATGCGAAAATGTGGTATATCGAAAATCGCATTACGTTACCCTCGTACAACGAGTTTCATTCGGTTACGAGACTTCATAGTGAATCGAACTTGCTATTGTTGCCAATGCCTATACAGCAATGCCATTTCATCAATCTGTCGGTGGTTGCCAGGGTCCAGAAATTACGCTTGTAGCTTCTTGCCATCCCCAAACCACAAAATATCCGTATGTGTATGCGCTATTAAGTGTGTCATCGGGGTTTGCAGCGGCCCAGTCTATAAGTTGTCGCCGCGATGGCGCGCTTTCAAATCCAGACGGAGTCCGCTGCAAGGCGAGATCATCAGTTTTGTACAATTCGTGTGACATCTCATGTATCAATGTTTCCGCGCGTGTCCGCCCGGCTCCGTCTCCCGACAGTCGAAAATATTTCGTTTCATTAACGTAAATTTTGATCTTTCCGTCATTCGGGAACACTCCAGCAACGTTCCCGCCTCTTGCCAATATAACCGCTAAATCACGTTTTTGCTCATCTGTTTCCCCGAACTCTGGGTGTGCATAATCCCACGTTACTGCTCGGCGATTCATGAATGTTATTGAATCAAGCGAATCACGTATGCCTTCGAGTCTTGTTTTCACCTCTGAAGGCGATGCATTGCGAAAGTACGCATAGAAGCGATTCTGATGATTGCCATTTTCTAATTTGCTGATAGCCGAATCGAGATGCATAATCGCTTTCTCGCGATCACGTTCCAGCGTCTTCATGTCTTGGCTTTGGCGTGCCTTCAACGCGTCGATAAACGCAGTACGTTTGTTCTTGTTCTTCTCGGCCTCAAGATAATTGCCGTAAATTAACGCTCCGATACCTACGACTCCAACAGCGACGGCAATCGCCGCCGACATCTCCCCCGTTGTGAATAACCCACTCGGATCCAAGCCCTGAATAGGGTCTCCATGCACATAAGCGTATTTGTGCAAGCTTTGTGGGTCTTGCATGTTGCCGCTGAACGGATCGAGGCGGTTCCATTGGGCGGCGCTGGCGTCGTACCAGCGGGCTCGGTTGTAGCCGCGATTGAGCGTGCTGTCCCAAGCTTCACCGG
>NZ_BAABGA010000057.1:0-826 GCF_039541335.1 Novipirellula rosea
CCGCCACCGGGGACAACGAAGTGCACGTGCGGATGGTAGACCATGGGATCGCGTCCCCAAGCGTGGAGGACGCCGAAGAAGCCGAGTTGGCACCCGGCGAGCGAACGCATGGCACCCGCCATGTCGCGAATCGTGTCACTGCCGCAATCGAAGTTGGCAGTGTAGCCTTCGCGACGATGGCCGCGCAGCAGCGAACGCAGTTCCTCCGGAACCGTAAAAGTGACCAGGAAGTGATGCACCGGCAACAGTCGTTCCGACTGCTTGGCGAGCAAACTCTGCGCCTTGTGCTTCTGGCAGTTGGGGCAGTGACGGTTGCCACACGAGCGACCGATGAGGTGTTTCGCTTGACACCTCTCGCATTCGATCAGGACACGGCCCAACGCGCCAGTGCGGCAGCGGGTGATGGCATCCAGGACGATCCGCATGGGAAGCGGCACTCGGTTGCCGAAAGCTTGAAACAGTGCCGGTGCGTGCTGTCGGAGGCAGCTCGCAACGGTGGGCATCGCTTAACGTCTGCGAAAGATCTGTTCGATCGTTTCTCTGGCGTTCGCCTCGGCGGTGTCGGTCAGGTGCAGGTAGATCATCGTAGTCTGCAGGCTGCTATGACCGAGATACTGCTGAATGACCTTTAAAGAGACGCCTGCTTCAAGCAGATGCGTGGCATAAGAATGTCTTAGCGTGTGGATACTGACACGCTTGGTAAACTTCAGCTCCACCGCGATCTTGCCCATCGCCTTTTGCAAAGTCGAAGTCTGGATCGGCGTGTTGGCCGTAGACGATTGTTTGTGATTACGCCCCTCGGCGGGGAAGAGGAACCGTGGATGTT
>NZ_BAABGA010000058.1:0-82756 GCF_039541335.1 Novipirellula rosea
AAGGGAAGCTCTCGCTCCCCCGAATAATGTACATCGAATGCTAGTACCTCAGCATTTTCCGTAGTTTGGGAGAGGTCGAGCAGAGCCTTCAGCGATGCTCGGGTGAGGGCCGTCCGAGCAAGCCAGCGGCCCACTGCAAGTTCCGTTGCGCGGTCGGCCCTCACCCGAACGAGGCCTAAAGGGCCCGCTACTACCTCTGCCGAGCTGAAGCTCGGCAGAGGTGGCTTGTTTCGTGTCACCTCTCCCAAACGTAGTTTGGGAGAGGTCGAGCAGAGCCTTCAGCGATTGCTCGGGTGAGGGCCGTCCGAGCAAGCCAGCGGCCTACTGCAAGCTCCGTTGCGCGGTCGGCCCTCACCCGAACGAGGCCTAACGGGCCCGCTACTACCTCTGCCGAGCTGAAGCTCGGCAGAGATGACAGTACGCGATCGTCTTGGCAGATGTTATTTCAAAAATAACCGATTAAAACTTGCGTGTCACCGAGATTCGTTTGCGTGGCAGATCGATCTCCAGCACTTTCACTTTGGTGACATCACCTACCGCCACGACTTCGTTTGGATCTTGTACAAACGTGTTGGCGAGTTGTGAAATGTGAATCAGCCCGTCTTGGTGCACTCCGATGTCGATAAAGGCGCCGAAGTGAGTGACGTTGGTAATCACACCTTCGAGCACCATGCCGGGCTTCAGATCCTCCATACAGTTGACGCTGTCATCAAACTTCACCGCACGGAATTCACTGCGTGGGTCGCGTCCTGGTTTCGCCAACTCGGAAATAATATCCGCCACCGTTGGCAAACCAAATCGCTCGTCCACAAACTCGTTTGGCTTCAATTTCTGGCTCAGCGTTGCATTGCCAACCAGCGAACTTGAATCGGTCCCCAATTTCTTAGCCATCTGGCTGACCAACACGTAGCTTTCTGGATGCACGGCGGAATTGTCCAGCGGTTCATCGCCACCGCGAATTCGCAAAAAACCCGCCGCTTGCTCAAACGCCTTCTTGCCCAATTTCGGCACCTTGCTCAACTGTTTGCGATTCCCAAAGCGACCGTTCGCGTTGCGATACTCGACAATGTTCTCAGCCAACTTGGGACCGATCCCCGCGACATAGGAAAGCAGCGGAACGCTCGCCATGTTCAAATCCACGCCGACGCTGTTTACACACGACTCGACCGTACGGTCCAGGCACTTGCGAAGCTGCGTTTGATTCACATCATGTTGGTATTGCCCGACGCCAATCGATTTCGGATCCGACTTGACCAATTCCGCGAGCGGATCTTGCAAACGACGCGCGATACTGATCGCACCTCGCACCGTGATGTCCAAATCAGGGAATTCCTTTGATGCCAATTCACTTGCCGAGTAGATCGATGCTCCCGCTTCGCTGACCATCACTTTGGTAACGTCAAGCTTGTGTTGGCGAATCAGATCGCCGACGAAACTGTCGGTTTCTCGCGACGCCGTCCCATTGCCGATCGCAATCAATTCGACATTGTACTTTTGGATTAATGCCAACAACGCTTTACCGGCAGCGGCGGTATCATTTTTCGGCGGCGTGGGGTAAATGGTCGTGTTGGTCAGAAATTTGCCGGTTCCGTCGACGACCGCGACTTTGCAACCGGTACGAAAACCGGGGTCAATGCCAATCGTCACCCGTGGACCAGCTGGAGCGCTCATCAGCAATTCACGCAGATTTTTTCCGAACACTGCGATCGCTTCCTCGTCCGCTTTTTCCTTCAGCGTTTGCATCACGGTCGATTCGGTGGCGGGCATCAACAGCCGCTGATAACAATCGTCCACGGTTTCAAGCAACTCGTTGCGAAATTCGAAATCACGATTAGGCACAAGCTTTGGCTTCAATTCGGCGAGCACTTGCGAATCTTCGAGCTGGATGCCGACTTTCAGCACCCCTTCGGACTCGCCTCGCATCATCGCCAACAAACGGTGCCCAGGGATCTTTGCGGCCGATTCGTTGTGGTCGGTGTAAAGCTCGAACTTTTCGGCTTGATCTTTCTTACCCCGTTTGATCGACGACGTGATCCGTCCTTGCGAAAAAGCCTGTTTTGTCATCCAGGTCCGCGTGTCGGCGTCCTCGGACCATTGTTCGGCGACGATATCCAGCGCACCTTTCAGCGCCGTGTCGGTATCGGGAACCTCTTTGGCCGCGTTGACAAACGCCTTCAAAACATCGTCTTTCGATTTGCCAAGCTTGCTTTGGCTGAGCAGCAGTTCGGCCAACGGACCAAGACCACGCTCCCTCGCGATCGTCGCTCGGGTACGCCGTTTCGGTTTGTAGGGCAAATAGATCGCTTCGAGCGTTTGCATGTCGCTGCAATCTTCGATCTGTTTGCGAAGGGCAGCCGTGAGCAACCCTTGCTCGTCGATCGTCTTCAGCACCGTCGTTTTTCGTGCCGCAAGTGCCATTGCTTTTTCCAAGGCATCTTCGATCGCACGAAGCGCGATTTCATCGAGTCCGCCGGTGGCCTCTTTTCGATAACGGGCAATAAACGGAATCGTATTGCCAGCATCGAGCAGTTCGACGGCCGATTGAACCTGTTTCAGTGGCAATGACAGCTCTTTTGCGATCGCTTTGGTCGCAGCATCGATATCAAACACGTTTTCCGTTTTCGTAGCCATCGGGTTTCTCAATGAAATGTTTTGTCGATTTTGTCAGCAGGGCGGCGGATTCTAGCTAGCCGCCACTTCAATGTCATTAGCATCTTTGAAAGCAACTTGGTCGCCTGTATCGCTAGGTGCGGGCGGCTCGAAAACACTCGAAAGTCTTGACGACTCCCATTACCTAATGCTTCGTCAATCTTTGATTTTGGGGTAGTGGAGCTTGCTAAAGATCCTTCCACAACCATGAAACAGGGAGCTTTAGCAAGCTCCACTACATTAGAAACCCCAGTTGTAAGACTGGACCAAACACTAGCACGTTTTGCTATTTGTCATGCTGCTTGATGGCCATATTGAAAAAATGCCGAACGGCACGGCCGCTGATCGTCGTTTTCGAGAGTAGTTCTTCCGCAATCAGCATGATCGCTTTCGCATGCCCCTCTTCACGGAGAATGTGCGCAGTTTTGTCGACCAAGCGGCGTTCAATCCGCTCCATTTGCTGTTGCGTTCCAGGGCGTGTGTGCAGCAACCGCCGAGCGGTACGCAGGTCCTGAGCCGCGCCCGATTCGCAATATTCGCCGGTGATGATCGCTTCGGCGACCATTCCCGCAAACAGGATCAACACTTCGTCCTCGAGCCAATCTCGGCTCGACTTGGTCCGCCCTTTCTGGATTTTACAGGCCCCCAGCCGCACTCCCTCGACTTGCAGTCGCCGCGGCGAAATCGTCACTTTATCGATCGGCCGACCTAGCGACAGTGCCATCACGGCATGCCCCGCTTCGTGATAGGCCGTCGCAACCAGCCCCGGGCTCGGACGCTCGGTGGGTTCTTCATCCGATTTTTCCATCGGCTGTGGTTCTTGTTTCATTCCTTCAGTGTATCGGACATAATGGCTTAAACAAACGGCGTCACGGCATCTTCCTTTCTCTCTCCTGCCACAAACGAGGTTCCCGCGATGACATCACGGAACATTCGAATTTCGATCCTGCTCGCCGCGTTCGTCTGCACGCCCTCGTTGAGTGGTGAAAACGTTGCCGATGCATGTACGGTGATGCGATTTTCATTCGATGGTCGCATCGTCGTCGCACGCAATCATGATTGGGGTTTCGGCGAAGGCTTAGTGGTGGTGAATCCACGCGGAATTCAAAAGCAGGCGATCTCGCCGGTCCAGCCTGCCAAATGGGTGTCCACGTACGGCAGTGTGTCTTTCGTGCAATTCGGACGCGAAATACCGTTTGCAGGAATGAATGAACAAGGACTAACCGTCGATCTGCTGCAACTGATTCAAGCGGAGTTCCCGGTCATCCAACCGGGTAAACATTCAGTGAATGTGGTCCAGTGGGTGCAATATCAACTCGATACCGCCGCGACGGTAGCGGACGTGGTCATCAGTCTCGAGAAGATCTACCCGACACCGATGGTCCCCAGCATCGAACGAGTTCACTACTTCGTCACCGATGCGTCGGGCGACGTTGCGACGATCGAGTTTTTGGACGGTAACCCCCACGTGCACCGCGGCAACGAGATCCAAGATTGTGCGCTCGCCAATTCAACCTGCATCGATTCACGAGAGGCGTTTCACAATCAACAGTGGCGGAACAATAGCGAGCGACGGTATTACCAAGCCGTATGCCAGGTCCAGATGGCGAACGAGGAGGTCACGCCAGCGGACTCGATCGAATATGCTCGCCAATCTTTATCGAAGGTGGCTCAGCCCGGTTTGACGCAGTGGAGTATTGTGTATGAGCCCGCTGAAAAACGGATTTCCTTTTCGACCCGTGTGGCGAAAGAGCTTCGCACGCTCGACCTCGACGATCTCGACTTTGACCCCGCCAGCGATGCGATGACCGTCGATATCGACAAGGATGTCGCGGGTGATCTGATGCCATATTTGAAAAAATATACAGCGAGCGACAACGCCAGGATCGTCAATTTTGCGTTTGACCGAACGATGCCCAAAAGTTTCGTGCGAACCGCCGTCAAGCAGCTCGTGCTCAACTACCCCGCCACATTGAGCGTGGTAGGCGAATCTGCTGCTGTCGGTGAGTAAGTCAGCGGAATCAAGCAAATTTGGGGTGATCACCATCTCTGCATCTTGTTTTCTTGCTTGATTTCTCCAATTTTGCGCCCTGTCTAGCCAACGTTCATGCCTTCGGTATTAAGGCACGACATCGCGGAGCTGCTATGTTGTTTTACACATCAAAAGTCTAATGTCCGCTGCGATAGAGGAAGGTCAATGTTGGAAAGCTTAACTTGCAATTCGTGCGGGGCACCGATGCAGGTTCCCGAGTCAGCCCGATTCGTCAAGTGCAATCACTGCGGTGCTCAATTGGCGGTGCGTCGCGAGCGTGACGTGACCTTCACCGAGGCGGTCGACAAGCTAACCGAAACAACCAAATCACTGAGCGACCAAGTCAGTCGGTTGACAGCGAACCAGGAAATCGCAGACCTTGATCGACAATGGGAATTACAACGCAACGACTTTATGATCACCGGAAAAAACGGTCGCTCCCATCTTCCGACCGAAGGAACCGCGATGGTGGGCGGCGTTGTCGCGGTAGTGTTCGGTGGATTTTGGACCGTGATGGCATTTGCGATTACATCACGATCGCCGTTTGGCATGGCCAAGATTTTTCCGCTGTTCGGCCTGGTGTTTATCGCTGTTGGCATTTTCGGCGCGATGCACGCCAGCAACAAAGCGAGCGAGTACAAACGTGCCAAACGTCGCTACGAGTCCGAACGTGCGAGATTGAAACGAAAGTAACCTGTAGGAAGTTGCCCGGAGCCCATACCGTAGCGGAACGCGCCAAAATTTTCGTCCGTGGCCGTGACTCGTCGAAACTCTTGATGGGCTGTTCATTTAATCGAAATGCGAATCGTATTGGTGAGCCGTGGGCCGTAAGGCACCGGGTAGTGTGTGGAACCCGGCCGCTCACGCGCGAGCGGCTCACTAAATCAACAGCCCGTTGACGAGTTCCGCTACTAGATGGTTTTGGCGATCGCGTAGATCTCGCGGTAATCGAGCACTCGGTCGTTGGTTTGAAACAGCGACGCGATCGCTGCCCGATGCGTTTTCATCTTCAATCCGCCGACACCGATCGCGCCGTAGACTTTCAGATCGCCGATCGATTTGCTTTTGTCCGTCACCCCGATGCCCTCGATCCCTGCGGGCGGCACCGCATTCAAATCGATCGCGACCTTTAATGACGAGCTGCTTTTCAAGGTCGCTTCGTTCACGATCTGGACGCCCGCGGCCCCACACGCAATCAGGATTTTCGCATTGGTAAGCAGCTTTTTCACATCGTCGGGACCATTCGCAGCGGCTGCGGTGACCGATCCCCCTTCGGTTTGCTCTGCGATCGCGTCGGCGACTTCGTTTGCCCGATCCAGCGATCGGCTGGTAACAATCACATTGGCGCCATCGGCTGCCAGTAAACGAGCCACGCGTTCACCGACGGGCCCAGTTGCACCCATCACGACCGCAGTCGCCCCTGCCAGATCGACTTCGCGTCCCGCGTAGACCACGGCCGCTGCCGCCGTGGTGTTGCACCCGTTGGCGTCGAGCATGACGGAATTGCGAACCGGGCCGAAAAAGCTCTCCGTCACTTTTTTGAGCAGTGTTTCCGCGTTTCGAACATTCGATCCGCCAATAAAGATCGCCGTGTTCTTCAGATCATCGCCGCCGCGAGTAAACATCGCTCCGTGTACCAAAGGTGTCACGTTATCAGACGCTACCCCTGCATGGCTCAGTAACGCATCAATTCCGGAATCATACGCAACCACACTATCAAACGTGCTGGCGTGAGAATCCGTGTCGAGCTGGATCAAAATCTTTCGGGACATGATGGATTTTCGGGGGTGAGCTGTGTGAATCGTTTTGATGTGCGAGCTCGCAATTAGAATCGCTCGTCGCGGTAGGGGGCAACCAGTCCGATTTTCCTCGCCAAAAATAGCCGTCGCGAAATCGCAGAGAGTTTTGGAGCGGCCGAAATCGGTGGCGATTTTCGCAACGGGCAAATTCGATATTGTGCAATTCCCTACCGCTGCCTGAACCCTTCGCTCGGGCCGGAAATGGCGGTTCAGTATTGACGCTCCTCGTGACGATCCCGTAAGGCATAGCCACAGCCCATCCCCCCAAACACTTGGCCTCCGACTTTCGTCGTTTACTCGTAGCGCTTTCGTCAGATGACTTTCACCAGTTTAACATTTCTGATTTTCTTGCCGCTCGTGTTCATGCTGCACTGGGCACGGCAAAATCGCTACTGGCAGAATTCGCTTTTGGTGCTTGCCAGCTATCTCTTCTATGGCTGGTGGGACTATCGTTTCTGCGGCTTGATGATCCTGTCGAGTCTGGTTGACTATGGACTGGGGATCTTCGTCGCCCACGCAAAAACGCAGGCACAACGCAAACTCGCGTTGACAACCAGTGTCGTTTGCAACTTGGGGTTACTGGGCTTCTTTAAGTATTTTAATTTTTTCTCTGAGAGTTTGGTTATCGCCCTTGGGGAAATCGGATGGACGGTTCATCCGCTGATGTCGGAAATTTTATTGCCGGTGGGGATCAGCTTCTACACGTTTCAAACGTTGAGCTACACGATCGACATCTACCGTGGCAAATTGCAGCCGACAACCAATCTGATTGATTATCTCGCGTTCGTGTCGTTCTTTCCGCAACTGGTTGCCGGCCCTATCGAACGCGCAACCAACCTGATGCCACAATTTTCGCGGGCACGAATATTTTCGAATGACCAAGCCGTTGCAGGTTGCCGCACGATTCTATGGGGTTTTGTAAAAAAGCTGATCATTGCCGATCATTTAGCCGTCTGTGTTGACACGATCTACGCTCACCCCAGCAGTGCCTCGGGGCTAACCCTATTGATCGGCACTGTCTTTTTTGCATGGCAAATCTATTGCGATTTTTCTGCCTACAGCGACATCGCGATTGGGACGGCAAAATTGTTTGGCATCGATTTGATGCAGAATTTCAGTTACCCCTACCTGTCGCGGAGTGTGATTGAGTTTTGGCGCCGCTGGCACATTTCACTGTCGACTTGGTTTCGCGATTATGTCTTTATCCCGCTTGGCGGCAGCCAGGGCACGAAGCTTGAGACCTTCCGCAACCTGATGATCACCTTTGTACTATCGGGTTTGTGGCACGGGGCCGCTTGGCGTTTCATTATCTGGGGCGCCATCAACGGTGCGGCTCTCGTCTTAGAAAAAGTGGTTAGCTCGTATGTTGAAAACGGCCGAAGTCGCCCGTTTTCCATCTTCGGCCATCGCGTAAACCCAATCGAGGGCCAAGCCAACTGCGGCCAACCCCCTGTTGCGGGTCAAGCAGCGCTACAAACGATATTCAGAATGACGTACACGTTTTCCGTCATCTGCCTTGGCTGGGTATTCTTTCGAGCAGCATCCACTGCCGAAGCGTTCACAATTTTGTCAAAAATTGCAACGATCCCATTGCACGATCTCAACGCCTCCGCGTGGAAAGCGACATTGGCCACTCATCCGTTGATCGAAAAAATGATGATTGTTTTGATCGGCTACTCAATTCTGGAATGGACGATGCACCTCAATCTCGTCCCATTACGTTTCCTGCAATGGCCCAAGCCAGCTCGGTGGGCCGTATTCACGCTGGCCATCTGGGGCACGCTCCAGTTCACGCTGACCACGAAAACGAATCCTTTTATTTATTTCCAATTCTAAGGCACTTACGATGCGCACGTTTATTCGAAACGCAAGTCTGTTTTGTGCCATCCAGCTCGTGATCGGCGGCTTGCTGATTCTGAACGCGACTCAACAGCCGCAGTACGGATTCATGGCGGCATTCGAAGACAAGATTCGCTTGTTACGCGAACATGACGAACCGACCCTGATTGTTCTTGGCGGTTCAAATGTGGCATTTGGAATTGACAGCCCCACCCTGCAACAGCACTGCGACATGCCCGTCATTAATGGTGGACTCCATGCCGCGCTGGGTTTGCAGTTCTACCTGGACGTGGCGACCGATTGCGCCAAAGAGGGAGATGTGGTCGTGCTGATGCCAGAGTGGATGCTGCTTACCGGAGGGACCAAGCCGGCCCCTGATCTACGGCTATCCATGGTTCAAGAGTCCCCCGCATCTTGGCGATACTTTTGCCATCTGGATTGCAGCGAACTCAAAACATTCGTTGACGACCAAGCGTTCTGCGTTCTTACAAGCCTTGTACAGTCGGGGAGCAAGTTGCCAACGGAGTCTCGGATTCAACGCAAATTTGAAGAGGCTCAGCTCCCAGACGCTTACTCTCGATTAAAGTTCAATGCAAACGGAGACTTTGTCGGACACCACGACCTGGGAACGACGAAAGAAATTGAGAAGATGAAAGCGGATGTAAAATTCAAACCGGCCGTAACGCTGGAGGCAGCGGAGCGAATCAATGCCTGCGCTCAAACGCTTAGAGAACGCGGTGCTAAGGTCTACTTGGCCTACTGTCCGGTCCCTGAACCTCATTTTGACAAGCACCAATCGTCTTACGATTCCCTTCACGAATTACTGACCAAGAATCTTGACGTCCCAGTTCTGCATCATCCCGACCAAGTCAAATACCCAACGTCCTATTTTTACGACACAGTCTGCCACCTTAACCTCACTGGCAAAATGACACGGACTAAATTGGTTGCTCAATCACTGCACGGTAAATTCCGTGTTGCCAGCAAACCCGTAGAGAAGACGCTTCGATAGCCCGGGCAATTCAACCTCATGCGGAGGGCTGATGACAGGCTGGAAGCCTATCCTACGTTAAAACGAAAAAACCGCACTGGCTTTTGATGGCCTGTGCGGTTTCAAGTCACTTTAAACAAAGCGTTGCGTTAGCGCGATGCGGTCGCTGCGACCTTGGGGATTTCCCAGCCTTTGCGATATTCGCGTTGCACGAATTGGTTGACTTCGGGCACGTTGGTGCTTCGCATGGTCTTCGCGTCCCATTCGATTCGTTTGCCTTCGCCCGCTCGTAGTGCAAGGTTGCCGACCAAAATGGTTTCGGTCAAGCGGCCAGCGTAATCGAAGTTTGCCATCGTGCCGGGCTCGTAGTCGCCTTTGACCGATTGCACAAACTCCCATTTTTGACGCTCATCGCCACCGCCCTTGTAAGGAATACGTGGCAACGATTGTGCTGGTGGTTTGAAGTCAACGAACTCACCACGTGGCAACAAGATGTACTGGGCACCGTAATCATCCGGTGAAAACAGAACGCCCTTGGTGCCGACAAGCACAGCACCACTGGTTTTGCCACCACCGGCACGTTGGTTGGCAATCTTTTTCTGGAACGATTCAGGCAATTGCTTGATGATGTCGTCCGATGGCAATTCGCCACCGTCGTACCAGTGGAATTTGCAAGCGGACAAGCCATCACGCTCGGGGAACTCGAACATCAACGACGAGCTGGCGGGGAACGTTTCACCTTCGAAGATACCGGGGTTCTTGACCGCGGTCACAGCAACGGGATCCCACAAATTCAGAGCCATCACCGACAAATTGGTCGTGTGGCAAGCCATGTCGCCGAGTGCTCCGGTACCGAAGTCGACCCAACCACGCCAATTGAACGAGTGGTATTCGCCTTTCTTGAACGGACGCATCGGTGCGGGACCGATCCAAGCTTCCCAGTTCAAATCCTCTGGAATTGGATCTTCGCCGGCCGGACGTCCCTTGCCTTGTGGCCATACGGGACGGTTGGACCAGATGTGGATCTCGGTGACGTCACCGATCACGCCACTGCGAATGACTTCGACGGCTTCTCGCATACCGTCGGCCGAGGTGCCTTGGTTGCCCATTTGGGTGACCACGCCCATCTCCGCAGCGGTCTCGCGCATCAAGCGAGCTTCGCTGATCGACCACGTCAGCGGTTTTTGGCAATAAACGTGCTTGCCCATCCGCATCGCACGAACCGCAGCGGCGGCGTGGGTATGGTCCGGAGTGCTGACGGTGACAATGTCAACTTTGTCGCCAAGCTTGTCGAGCATTTCGCGAAAGTCGGTGAACTGTTCCGCGTCTTTGAATTCGCGTCCCTTCTTGGTCAGCGTGCCGCCATCGACATCGCACAAACCGACGATGTTAACGCCTTGTTCGCCGATGTGGCTGGTATCGCTGCCGCCTTTGCCGCCAACGCCGATACAGGCCGCCGACAATCCTTGCAGCGCCGAGTCCTTGCCGTGGCTAATCAACGAAGTGCCCGACCAGAAACCAACGCCCGCAGTAAATGCGGCACTTTGGCCAATAAAATTTCGACGTGTTGTTTTCTTGCTCATCAAAGGTCCTTAAGGAGGGAATTACAGGATAGGGTAGGTTGAGAGAATGGGCCGTAAAACCGCAAAACTACCATAACAAGGGAGTATCGAAGCGGCAACGATCCGCATTGTAGCATTTTAAATCGACTCGACATGATTGCCACAATCGGCCCCACGCTTTAATATTTTCTCGAGCAAAAAAGAACGCAAATAACATCTTTTGTCAGGCGGACGCCGCTCGACTTGCTCCCCAATTCAATTGTCCCTCGACGAACCGGCTCCCTTTCGACAACTCGCCAATTCGATAAAATGGCGGCCCCACCTCCTTCATCCCTCAGCCCAAGCAGCTTCCATGACCCAAAAACACTCCCTCGACCGTCGTTTTCGTCCAATCGTTGCTGGAACTCTCAGCTTGGCGATTGCCGTGCTGAGCGGGTGCTCGCGCTCGGATTCCGATGGAGTGAATACGCAGTCACAGCCAGGCGATTCGGCTGCGGTTGAGCAGCCCAAAACCGCCCCGGTCATCGCGGATAATGACGAGGATGTCGAAGCGTTGGAGGAAGCGGGATATGTGCTCGAGAAAAACAAAGCGGGCAACGTCGTCGAGCTTTCAGTTTCCAGCGACGTCAGTATCGCCGAATCGCTAAAGCATTTACGAGGCCTTCCCAGCGTCGAAGTGGCCATTTTCAACGGTCCCGGCGTTGACGATGAAGGAATGCAGGCGATCGAGTCACTCAGCAAACTCAAGCGATTGACACTGACCGATTCGGCGATCAGCGATCTCACACTCGAATCGGTCGGCAAGCTCGAAAACCTCGAAGCTTTATTTCTGCGTCGTACCGGAGTGACCGACGCGGGGCTCGAAAGTTTGACGTCGCTTAAAAAGCTGCGAGCGATCGATTTACGTAACACCAACATCGCGGACGCGGGACTGGATTCGTTGGCGAAAATCAAATCGCTAGCCGATATCCAACTCGAAAAATCAAAGGTTACCGATGATGGCGTCGCAAAACTCGATGGACTCTCTCTGAAATCGTTCAATGCCAACTACTGCACCTCGATCAGCAACAAGTCGCTCGAAGTGCTTGGCAAAATGAAATCACTCGAATCCATTCAACTCGATTACACCAAGATCGACGACGAAGGGATGCCAGCACTCGAAGGACTTTCCAAATTAAAGCGGCTTCGCATTCGTGGTTCCGATGTGACCGGCGAAGGGCTCAAGTCGATCGCCGGACTGAAGACGCTCGAGCGTTTGGAACTCCGTGATACATCGCTTGATGACGACGGAATGAAAATCATCAGTGAATTGCCCAACGTCAAGTTCCTCGATATCAGCGAATGTCGGCTGGTCAGCTCCGAAGGCCTACAAACCATCGCTAACTTGACCAAATTGACCTACCTCGGGCTGTGGGAAACGAAGACCGACGACGAAGCGCTGAACACCTATGGCAAATTGACCAATTTGACCGAACTGAATTTGATGTCGACCAAAGCAAGTGACGAATCAGTCGACACATTGATGAAATTGCAAAACCTTGAACGTCTGAATGTCGCCGGAACGAGGTTCACCGACGAAGGGTTCAGCAAACTTGCATCGCTACCCAAATTGAAGTACATCAACGTCGCAAACACAGACATCGGATTCTTGTTGGTCGAAGAGTTAAACGAGAAATATAAGAACCTAAAAGTCGCTGAGAGCGAAAACGAGTAACCCCGGGATAGGCTTTAGCCTGTCATCACGATACCTTTACAGCCTTATTTTTAGGGACATCAGGATGGGCTTAGGAATCGCCTTTCGAGCGTTTTCAGCAGCAATTTTCAACAAACAAGCTTCCGAGCGAATTCGCCAGGCGCTGCAGCCTGAAACGTCGCAGGAAGCAGAACCGAAATTGCTGCCCAAAACGGAACCGCAGCCCGCAGCGGCCCCCAAACCGGTTGCGGCCAAGCCCGTGCGAAGCGATGCGATCACGCTGTTGTCGGCTCTGCAACGCGAGGCCCGCTTTGTCGATCTGATCCAGGAAGACCTGACCAAATTTGCCGATGCGCAAGTCGGTGCCGCCGCTCGCCCCTGTTTACAACAGTGTGCATCCACGTTGACAAGATTCTTTGAACTCGCGCCGGTCAGCGATGTCGGTGAGGGATCGCAGATCGAAGTCGGCGAAGATGGATCGCCCGAACGCTATCAGTGGATTGGCGAAGGCTCGTCGACCTCAGGCAAACTGATCCACCAAGGTTGGCAAGCCACGAAGGTCGAGTTGCCCAAATACAGCGGCAGCGAGCGTGATGCAAATGTGATCGCACCGGCACAAGTCCAGCGATAGAAAAACATTCGTTCCAAGGCTCCCACCTCGTCTTTGCACGCTACCCAGGCAGGAGCCCAATTCCGTGAACGATTTCGTAGCGGAACTCGTCAAGAGTTTCGGGAGGAGGACTTGGGACGAAAGTCTTGACGACTTCCGCTACGCCAAATAAGTGATCGAAACTCTTGGCGAGTTTCGCTACATTGATTGTCGCAGCCGATAATCGACGCGTAACGCAGCACGAGACTGGACCGCGTTGGTGATAGAGGCCGAGATCGGGTCACAATCGCGTACTAATGGGTATCCTCGCCGCTTCGGCAAAAGGCCACGTTTGCACGGTTCGAATTGGCGGCGACAATACCACTGGAGGGGCCATCCTCCTCGACTTCTCTCTCGATAGACTCCACAGACTCTTCCAATATGAACGCCCGTTACAGTATCGGAATCGACCTCGGCACCACCAACTCGGTGGTTGCGTTTTGCCCGCTTGATGCCCCTGACGATCTTCAACTGATGAAGATTCCGCAGCTCATCCAGCCGGGCCAAATCGAAGCCCGCGATTCACTTCCGTCGTTCTTATACCTGCCGCGTGAATCCGAAGTCGAATCGTTGCGAACCGCCTACAACCCGGATCCCGCCGGCGGCGTGGTCGGTGCCTATGCCCGATCTCAAGCCGCCGACAATCCGCAACGGGTTGTCGTCGCCGCCAAGAGTTGGCTCTGCCACAGCAGTGTCGGACGCACCGATGCGGTGCTGCCGTGGCAATCACCGCCCGAAGTCAACAAGGTATCGGCATACGAATGCACCGTCCGATTCTTGTCGCATCTGGTCGCCGCGTGGAATGAACAACACCAGGACGCTCCGCTGCGTGAACAGCAGGTGGTATTAACCGTGCCTGCATCGTTTGCACCTGCGGCGCGTGAATTGACACGGCAAGCCGCGGTAGCAGCCGGACTGCCCGAAACATTCGTGTTGCTCGAAGAACCGCAAGCCGCCGTGTATCGTTGGTTGTCGGCCAAGGGTGACGATTGGCGACAATCCCTACGTGCCGACGATGTGTTGCTGGTCGTTGACGTCGGGGGCGGAACAACCGACCTGACCCTGGTAACGGTCTCGCAGAAAGATGGCGAATTGAACCTCGAGCGTCTTGCCGTGGGGAATCATTTGCTGCTTGGCGGTGATAACATGGACTTGGCACTCGCTCACTTCGCCAGCACCAAGTTCGCTGAATCAGGCCACGAATTGGATCCCTGGCAAAGTGTTGCACTCTGGCACGCCTGTCGTGATGCAAAAGAACAACTGCTGTCGGCCGATGGCCCCGAACAACAAACCGTCTCGGTGTTGGGACGCGGCAGTTCGCTGATTGGCGGCACGATATCCGCAGAAATCGGCAAGGCGGAAACTCAGCAGTTGATCGTCGAAGGTTTCTTCCCGAAATGTGAAGCCTCGGCGCGTCCCGAACACAACGCGGCTTCCGGATTCCAGGACATCGGACTGCCTTACGAAGCCGATGCGGCGGTCACGAAACATGTTGCCGCCTTTCTGGCCGACCAATCGGGCGACGATACTGCGACCAGCGTCACGCCAACGCATGTGCTGTTCAACGGCGGTGTGTTTCGCAGCGAAACGCTTCGCACGCGAATGCTCGACACGATCAACGGCTGGTATGACGACGATCCCGTCGTGCTAGGCGGACTCGACGATCTGGATACCTCTGTCGCGATGGGGGCTGCCTATTACGGATTCAGCAAACAAAGCGGCGGAATTCGTATCCGCGGCGGGACAGCCCGCTCCTATTACGTTGGAATCGAAACCGCCGGATTGGCGATTCCCGGGGTACCACGACCGCTGCGTGCATTGTGCGTCGCCGCTCGAGGGATGGAAGAGGGGACCGAGACCGAGGTGCCGAGCGAAGAAGTCGGTATCGTCGTCGGCAAACCTGCCCAATTTCGTTTCTTTAGTTCCGCGGTCCGCTCGGATGACAAAGCCGGTTCGAAACTCGATCGCTGGAACCAGGACGAAGTGGTCGAGATTGAACCGATCACGGTCCATTTGACGTCCGAATCGACATCAGGCGAAGCCTTCATTCCCGTGAAATTTGCCAGCCGAATCACGGAACTTGGCATGTTCGAATTGTGGTGCCACAGCACGCGAGGCGACGAAAAATGGAAAATGGAATTCAACGCCCGTGAATCGGCCAAATAAGAATTGGGCGAGACGTGGTTTGCGGTTAAGATGATTGCCACCTGGGGCTCGGGCCTGCAAGCGATCTCGCTCGTCGGTATCCCAGGGGCAACCCTTCGCATCGGATAACGGACGTGTCTCAATCGAATCCTTTTTCGGAACAATATCCGCACCCTCAATCCCAACCGGCACCCGCGTCAACCAAGCGTGTGTTGATCATTGTCGCCGTCATCATGGCGGGAATTGCGTTGTTTTGTGCGGGTGTCGGCACCATCGCCTTTGTCGCGATGCAGCGAATTGCACGCCCAGCACCAGAAGTCGAACTGGAGCCACGCGAAGACGCATTTACGCGAGACGCCGACAATTTCAATCGATCGCTGGATCGATTGTTCGACGAGAAACCGACGCAAGCACCGCCTACCGTCGACCCGGCGATTGCCCAGTTCATTGACGACAGCAACGCGAAGCTCGAAAATGGTGAGGATATCCCGTTCAGTCTGACGCTGTTCATCGAAGCCGTCGCGATGAGCGACCATAGCGGCGGTTCGCTCAGCATCATGAATCGCTTGGCGCTGCAAAATTGGCTATCGCAATTCCAACCCAATCCCGATTCCATCTCCGGTGAAATACGCCTCCTCGATGTTCGTCTTGACTCGACTGGCAAATTGGCGGTGGTCGACTTGCTGGGGTATTCCGATTCCGATCAAGCGGAATCGTTACAGTGGTTCTTGGTCCATGAAGGCGGCGAGTGGAAATTCTACGACTGGCAGCGACTCGAGTTCGGTCGCCGACTTTCCGACGAGTACGCGTCCTATCTGCATGGCGAGTCGCCGCTGGACGAGGGTTACGACAACGCGTTGACGGAGTTAAGCGAAGCAGAGGTTGCATGGTATGACGGCGATCCCGAGCGAGCCAAACAGATCATCCGCAACGCCGAAAAAATGCCGATGCTTCCGCAAGACCGTCCGGTGCTGCAGTTGCAAGCCGCCTACACTTGGATGCGATTGGAACAATTCGATGAAGCGGTGAGAGTCTTAAAATCGGTTGAAAATCCCGACTCATTATGGGGCGTGTGGCCGTCGTTGGCTGTCTGTTACTACAACCTCGAGCAATACGAACCCGCGCTGCAAGCGGTCAACAAAGCTCAAAATCTATCACCGAATCATCCCAACGGATTCTGGATCGCATCGCTGATTCATGACGAATTGGATCAAAACGACGAGGCTGCCGACGCCGCGATGAAAGCACTTCGAGTCTGTCCTTTGGATTCGGTGATCTTCTACAACGCGATCGCCCAGGGACGTCCGCAGGATGTCAAAAAACTGGTCGATATCATCGCCGAAAATGACGAGCAATATCAATGGACACACTTAGTCTCGCAAACGTTTCGTAAGTCTTCGGAATTCCCTGAGGCTGTTGTCGCCGAACTGAAGCAGCGTGAAAACTTGCCAGCGGGTTTGCTGGAAATCGCCTTAGGAAATTTGGCTTGGAGCGACGAACTGCTCGACCAAGCCGCCGGACACTTCTTGAAAAGCCAATCAATCGCGGAATCCGAATACATTAAGTCAATTGCAAACGAAAACCATCTCGATGTTCGATTGCAAGAGGATGACTTCGAGCAACTTTTCGCAGAATCGAACGCTGCCGACGCCCTGTTCCGCAGCCTCGTACTTCGTGCTTACGATGATTCGCTGTACTGTGACGTCGAAAAATTGCAGACCGCCTTGCAGTCTCACTCACCCGAGAACGAAAACGGCTGGCACACCGCACTCGCCGCTTGGGCAAATTACACCAACGGTGACTATGAACAAGCAGTGACATCGTTCGATGCATTCCTCGCGTGGCACAGTTCCGCAGAATCGGATCCTAATCGGGATCTGGAAAACAGTGAGGAACTTGAAAATGCGGCCGAGCCTGAAGCCCTGGAAGAAATTGACGCGGACGATGACGCTTGGATCGACACCGTAACAGCCGATTATCTCGTCGACGCGCTGCTACAGCTTGGCCGTCCGCTAGAGATTATCGAGCGTTGGCCCGAGGACACCGGCAAACATAACCAAATCGGCAGCTTTCTACTGCTTCGCGTGAATTCGACGCAAACGAATCGCTTTCTCGAAACCACATCCACGACTCACTCCGATTCGGTTCAGATCCAACGACTACGACTGCAAGCTGCACAGTCAATGGACCGAAACGAAACCGCGCAAGCCACGGCGTATCATCGCGAGGCCATTCAACTGGCATCATCGGTTTACGATAGCGAAGAAAGCTATTACCTCGACGAACTGATCCGTCAATTCGCCCGTGATTTAGTAGTCACAAAAAACATTGCTACCGGCGATGTTCTCAGCGACCTCGAGGACACGATGGATCTCGATGTCTTGGTGAATGCCGCAATTCGTGAATCCATCCGACTATCGGACGACGACGAGCTTGCCGCTTGGTTGCGCCGTGCCGCACAACGACCGCAACCGACGGACGATTCCGATGCCGCTTTGAAATCAGAAGTAGCCGACTACTATCTAAGCAAAAACCAACTCGAAACCGCAATCGACGCCTACAAACAGAGCGTACAGAATTCGGGTGATGACTCGTGGAGCCTGCCTCGACGTATCGAGTCGGCGATCGTCGCCATGGTCCGTGCCGGGCAGGTTGAGGAAGCAAAAAAGTGGGTTTTGGCAAACCCGATTCCCGACAGTGAAGTCGCCGATCAAGCCATCGTCGACATTGCAAACGGTGATTTCACATCACTACAGAAACACCTTGCTGCCGTCGACAAGGCAACAGCGACCGATTGGCTGCAACGCCAATCCCTATCCACTAGTTTGACTCGCCACATCGAATCACCCGAGATCGACAAGCTCGTCCGCCAGTATCCTTTCCGAATCTCTTATATCTCGGCCGCTTCATCTGGAGAGCTGTTCCGTGATGCCAAGTCGCCAATCGAGCCTAACGCAATTGCAGCCGCAATCGAAGCAGCCCTTGGCGAATCGTTTACCGCAAAGGTCGTGTCGGACGAGGAAAACAGTCGCAAGAAAACGTCGGAGCAGGCATGGCTGTTTCAGTCGCCCGGCGGCCAACGCATCTTGGCCAGTTGGAGTGAACGCCAATATAAAACGGAGAACCTATCGGATTGGCTCGCCGAACAATTGAGCGAGCCGGTCACGCGGATCAAGTTTGCAATTTTGGACGACCAACCAAATCCCACGCGACGTCTGTTTGCAATAGCGTCCGGGCAAGCAGGCGACGACATGATTGCATTTACGTGGTCCGGTGGCAACGAAATTTGGTCAGGGCCTCAATTGAAAGAACAATTGGTGTGGACTGACCGCGTTCCGGTGCAGCGTGCCAAACAAGCACCTCCGATTGTAGAGATCCCGCTTGAAGATACGGACACCGATTACGAATACGTGGCGATCGACGAGTGGGACCAGCACCTGAAGGATGCCGGCGCGAGCCTCGATGCGATATTGACAATCAATGCAAACGGAGCTCGTGAGACGATTCCATGCACGATTAGCAAAGTCGACGCCGAGGAGTATGACATCTACGTTTCGCCCGCTCGCGCCAGCGTCCTATTGCCATTCGTCAAAGCGGGTTTCACCTACACATGTGGCCCCAGTAATATGTCGATGCCGAAGACCAAGTCAAAATGAGCATGGCGGACCGGCAGCCAAATTCCCCGTAGCGGAACTCGTCAAGAGTTTCGAACCGCCACCCCATTACAAATCGAAGCACCTTATACGAATAGGCCAGTTCGCTCGACTCGCGCGACAGCAGCGAGTGATTCGCAAGCAATTGCGTTGACCCATCAATACTCTACTCGCGACTTGGGGCGAGTAGAATGATGTTTCCTCTCCGTCATTCCAATCTTGCTGTCTGTCATCCGTTATCACCAGAGGCGTGCAAACAAACCGAATCAGTCTGCACCGCGCTGCCCACCGAGCACTTCTCACACCTCACACCGCAAGGATTACCTGCAACGCGACGCTAAACGATCGACAGGTATGTTCCACCATTGCAATGTCCTATCGGCAGGCAGAGGCGAATCATCACGGTTCAGCGGACGGTGACGAGCGACTCCACTACAGTTAAGACGGGAACCACCGCGGCTGCGGCGTCACCGCCGGAGCTGCCTGGAATCCCAAGGTAAACTTGCCCGGGGCAGGTTAGGGATGGGGGCGAGTCGTAGCTTCGCCGTTCTCGTGCCGCCAAGGCCCGTCACGCTCTTCGATTTCGTTGTAGGAATAGAAATGGTCCTTGTCGCGTGCGAAGGGACCGTGGCCACTTGGATGCTGAACGCTCGACGGGAAGAATTTTAGATACTTGCTTCCTAGGACTTCAAATGTTTTCGGATCCGCACCAGCGATAATATGCCGCTCCCAGTAGACTTTTTTGCCGTCTTTCGCATAGCCTGCAAACTTTAGGTCCTCGAAGGTATTGGGATCGACGGTGTCAATGCGTTTGTTGCCAAAAAACACATTGCTCGCGTCGCGGTTCCATCCCTCAGTAGCATAGGGGCCTTTGTGATAACGGCCTCCAGACCAAACGTTGGAGATGTAACCCGGCGACGTTGCCTGGAACGTCGCGGCCACTGCTGGAAGCGTAGTATGTCCTAAGTACGCATGCTTGTCGTCGACCGAAAAATCCCCTTTCAACCGTCGAAACGAACCGGGATCCGCTCCTTCGATTTTGATGGCACGGTAATAAACGTGATCTTTATCGCAAGCGAATCTCCCCGCTTCGTCCAACAATCGGAATGTGGCGGGGTCGGCGCCTAGTATCTCGATTTCACGGACAAGCTTTACAAAAACGTGGTTTTTGTCGACAGCGAAAAGCTCTCCTGGGGGATGGTGCTCCGGAAATACCTGTTCAAAAGCACGAAATGTCTCGGCGTCAGCATCTTCGACGGGCGTAAGCCCCCGTTTACCTGTAAACGGGATGAATCCTCCCGCGAAAACGGCTTGTCCATCGATCACGTGAAAGCCGTAACTTACGGGTTCGTTCTTCTTTGGCTTGATGGATGCCTCCGAAGGTGACTCCAATCCCTGCGTTTCAGTAACGCTTCGGTAGGCAAAATACGTGAGGCCCACGACCAGAATCACGATCGACAAACCGATGATGCGAATCTTGTGTCCGTGCATTATGTAGAGGCCCAAAGGTTGATTGTCGGCCAAGGCAGCGATGTGTTGGCCGTGTGTTGGCTGTACAACGAGCCGCTTGCCATCAGCGGGCGTGGAGAGTGATGCATCCACTGCTGAAAACGGATCACCGCCACTCCGTTGTATCCGCCTGTCACCCGACGTATTGAGGCATCGCGAACATCGTGAACGCCAAGGTAACGGCTTCAGTGGCGGTAAGCAAGCAATCCCCAACACGAACGAGGTCGGAGTTGCAACCACGAAACCAGAATACAGTTACGACGAGCACTATCATCGCCGCAACGACCATTCGTTCAACGTGGGTTAGTGTAATGCCCCAGACAATGGGAGTGTGCCAATACGACGCGCCAGTTTCGGGCAGCGAAACAATCAGCCAAAACATGTGCCAGCAGTAGTGGAACACGAGATAGACAATAACCGTGGTGTGAATAGGTGAAGCCACGAATAGTGGGTCGCGAGCAAATCCACGCGGGCGTTTCGTAAAACCGCGATTCAGCCGCCAGTCGGCAAGCCACAGTCCAGTCGCGACAACAGGGATCAACAACAGAATCAAGGTGGATCATCCCAATCGTTACGAGATGGAACGGCGTGTGTCTATTGAGCCGGTTAACGGCGGAATTCATGGCGTCGCGGAGTTTGAGCATCCAGATTTAGTCCGACCAAACAATCTCTTTTTTCTCGATGAAAAACTGTTCGGCTAGAGATCTCAAGCGAACAGGTTGCGTGGTTGCTTTGCCGACAGGGACCGGTACAGAAAGATGATAACGCAAATTGACTACTTTCTTACCGAGTACGTCGTCCTCAAGCGACTGTTTCTTGAAACTGGCCGAGGTCGCACTTAGGTAAAAGTGGTAGCCAGCGGGAAAACACTCCTCTGCGAGGACGACTTGCAATGCCTTCACAATCAGCATCCGATCTTTTTTGTCGCTCTTTGCGAGCCGCTCGATTGCCACCGCAACCGCCTCGCGGAACCGACCAACCGTAATTGGTACAGGGTCAAGCACCGCGTATTTGGCCTGCAGTTGCTCATTGATCCGCAATACGGTTTTGTCCAAGCTTCGCTCGTCCGGTGGAACCGGTTCCGACGCACCGCTGCTTCCAACAAAGCACAACAGGAGAATCAAAAGGGATCGCGAAATAGTTTGCCATCGAAACATCGATAAATCTCGAATTGTGAACGTACGGGACGATCGGCCGCTATCACCTAGGGAGGCCGATGGATCGTCCATTTCTGAAACCTCGCTCGCCCAGATGCGTTACCCCTGATGGTTCCGCCTCCTTGTCAGCGGAGTTCACTTGGACATCAAGGAGATCAAGTTGTTCATCCAGTAGCGGTTGCATGTATTGCGCATATTCTGGCACTCGCTCCATCGTCGCGCGCAAATCACGTACTCGAGCAACCGCTTCAGCAACATCGTCCGGAATGTTGTTGTAGAACGACCATTGCCACGTGCAGCTACCAACGTGTGCAGATGCAAGGCGACCATCAATGGTCACGATCGTGTGCTGGTCGTAGCTGCGTTCGGAAGTGAAGCCGTAAATCACACAGCGTCCATAGTTCTCGGACCATTGTGGTGACGCGATTGCAAGCATGTCTTGCGTCGTAGCGTCAGCGGGCAATATCCCGTCAGCAAGCGCGATCACGATCGGATCACTCACGGACCGCATCGCACGATAGTTGCGGAAGTCATCAAGCGATCGAATACCGGAAGTACCACAGTAGAACGCTACAGCAACCACAGCGGTGATTACGAGCAGCGTGATTGTTTGTAGCGTCCGAACAGGCATTGTATTGTTGGTAGAACGTCGGTTGTCACCCCGTCCGCGTGGAAGGGGCACCATCAGGCGAAGAATTTTCTTAGAGGTCTCGGTACCCCGTCCTGGCGGTCTTGGTGCGGGCTTTATCCCGACCTTCAAAACGATTGCACACCAACAGGATACCAGAGTTCGATCGGCGGCGAATGATTTTCCTACGAACGCTGAAGCATTGACCGGCGACTCCGTTGACTCTGCGACCTCCGGTTCACCACGCCCACGGCGCCGAATCATGTCGAGCTTTGACCGCACCAACGCGAACCACAAGATCGGCCTCGCAATTTGGCGATCAAATCATCGCCCGTGCAGATCACGCGCACCAATTCGACTGCAAAATTTCGGCCATGCCAAAACAAGAACGTTTTACGTGCGCCAAATAGTGACTTACCAGGTTGGTTAGTGAGATGCTGCCCGAGTGGTTGAGCAACCACTGCCCAAAATTGCTTTCAAAGCCTCGATTTTCATCGCTTTGTTACCTGGCGTTTTAGTTCAGTTGGGCTGTAGTGACGTAGCTGGCACAAGGATATCCCCAAGATCGTTCACACCCTCGACAAGATCGACACTGAATCGGCTCCGCGGCCACTCGGTCTCCTCGCCCAAAATACCCACACGATTAATTCGCCCAGCCTCGTGAAAGACTCGGAACGTCAGCCTTGTATTTGCGGGCAATCCCGCAATGCGGATGCTACCCTCCGAATCAGAGCAGGCTACAAATGGATGATCCAGAACGAACACGTAGGCATGCATCCATGGGTGTCGATTGCAGTCAACCGGAATGGGTGCGGGCTCCGGTCGAGGCACTGGAATCAATCTAGACACGCCTGGTGGAATCTGCACGTCGCGTGGCTGGTTCGCAAAGAAACTGAGGACGGGATTGTGTTGAACTCGTCCGCGATTCACCAGTTCAATCGCATCCCCGGCTTGAGCAATCAAAACATGAGGATCAAACCGATCGTTCGACATTGCCAAACGATGCCTGTTGTCACTTCGTGCAAACGGACCGAGTTTTGTTTCGCCACGGTCCGTGTGGGCGTAAACGACAACGTTTCGGATTCCTTTTGATACGGGATCAATTATCAGTCGTTCATCCAGCACAGGACCGCCAGCTGGCGCGAGGGCAGGTACGATGTTGATCTGCTTGACCGGGGGTGGGACGCCGTCAAAGACGAAACGCATTTTTAGCGTCGCAGTCTCGCCTTGGACATTTGTAACGGCAACCAAGAAGCAGCAAAACGCAGCAACGATATATTTCAAGGGTAAAACTCCGTTAGTCACACAACACCGACCGTCACCAATGGAAGGACGGTAAAGCATCCAGTCGTGTCATTTTGCAAGTCTATTTCTGAGACATCGGGTTTCTATGCATCGTCGGGAGGAACACGCTGAATCGTGAAATCTCGATCGAGCTTCAAGTCATAAAACTCCGGTATCGAAACGTCAATCTGGACGTGCAGAATAACATGTTTCTGCGTCATCTGTTTGACGGTGATGAACGACTCACGAATATCTGAACGAGCGGTGATGGAACCAAAGTGATCTCCGAAAGTGGTAACAGTGAATTCATGGGGCAGCATGAGGGTGAACCGTTGCTCATGCGGGTGGAGCTCACCAGAGCGTGTTGCGGGAACCGGTGAAAGCGTCAATTGGTCACCTTCGACAACATCCAGCGGTAGCTGGAAAGCGACGACGTAGCCGCCATTTTGTCCATACTTCTCGTGCTGCGATTGGGAGTGATGCAGTACCACACAACTCCCCAGGCCATTGATCTGACCTTGGTATTGCCAACCGGAGTCTCGACGTTGCTTCGCAACCCCATTGGAATAATCGTGCCAAAAAAATCGATCGACAGCACGGTTGTCATCTTGGCGAGCAGGGAGACGCCAAACAGTAAAGAACGCTGCAAAGATGCCAACGACCGCAGTGATGGCGACGAGGACTAATAACGTGCGAACGACGAATCGTGTATTCAAGTTTTTCATTCGTCAGAACAGTAGCGATCTGCCGGTCGGGGGAGTTGACGAGCATGAACGCGACAAAACGCCCCATCCGCAAAAGGACAAACACGGGCAAAAACATGCTTGGCAAAAATATGAAGACAAAAGAATAATGGCACTCAACACTCCGATGTTTCAATCTTCCTGTCGCAACAATTTTTCTGTCCGTCACATAGTATTGTCTAGGTATTGTCTAGCACGTTCGAACACGACGAGGCAGCCTGCACCTCGCTCGCTGCCAAGCACTCCTCACTCCTCACTCCGTGTCTCCGTGTCTCCGTGTCTCCGTGTCTCCGTGTCTCCGTGTCTCCGTGTCTCCGTGTCTCCCTGTCTCCATGCCTTGCATCCACCCGCTCGTGTTCAAGCCATTTCCTGTCCGCAACGTGCACGTGCGTCTAGCTATTTCAAGAGCGGTTCGGAGACCTTGCTAGGCTTTTCATCGCCAGAGCCCATCCAGAATTCACCAGTGGTTGAGTCAATGACATAGTATCCGAAGCCGATACCGCCTGTACCGTTTGTAAATGCGGAAATTTGGAAACGCCCAGCCGGCGAACGACCGGCATCACTGGGCGGGGAGAGTAAGGTTGTCCATTTCAAATCCGGCCGCACGCCGCGCTCCGTGTGAATGCCATGGTTGCCCGCAATGTTGGGCCGGCTCACCAAAAACCAGTGCGCTGAGTGATTGAGCTTGAATTCGGATCGACATAGTATGTTGCGCCACCCCCGTCAGGCTCGCTGGGACTGTAGTATACCAGCGATCCTGCGGGACAGTCCCATCCAATGTGACCGAAGCGCAAATCGAACATCTTGCAATCGACAACCTGGCCTTCGTCCATGAAGCCACCACGTTCGACCGCAGAGTATTGGCCGTACTCCTGCCATAGTTCGTCAAGATAAGACCTAAATTCACGTTCAGGCAGTTCGTACCGTGCGAAGTAACCATTCGCGTGTTTGTGCATGAAGATGTCGGTCGCTTTCTCCGGCAAGTATCTACGCGACCGAAAATCAGGAACGTCGTCATAGGAATCGTAGTGAAAGGCTCCAAACCTGACGGTGTCGACCGCCATCATGATACCCGTGCAAGAGGGAATGAACGCGATCAATCCGAATGCTGAGCCGAAGACGAAAGCTTTCGCCCTAGTCAATTTTGGAGGATACGGAAAAGCCGTATAGGCAAGCACCACAAACAGCATTACACCGCATGTGATCTGAAACGGTAGTATCACAGGCCAAAGCATGTACTTTTCAATGTCGAACGATCAGTCCGATAACGGCAACGATCACCCAGTCGCCGCAATTTTAGTTTGTGTTCACGAATCGATCGCGCCGGCGATTTCGGTGCATCGTATTGTTTCTCGATGTTTTGCCGCTGGCCACCCGGATGTTTTGCCGCTGGCAGCCCGTTGATTGTAGCGAGTTGATTGACGTGATCCAAATCCTCGTTCGGCGCACTGCCTGCCCACTGTACACCCATCTTCACAGCACAAAAACCGGCAACGAATGAAACCACAGATAGACGCCGATGAACACAGATTAGCTCCTCACGCATCTGCGTGAATCCGGTTTTATCTGTGGTTCCCACTTCTCAAGTTCCCCGTTTTGCAATCCGACACTCGTCACGTTTGCAGCACAAAAAAAACATCCTCGGCTTCTATCCGTCAGACCACGTTGGACCGCCAAGTCCAATTCATCGAATACTTATTTCCAATCGGAGAACGGTAGCAATGTGCAAGCAGCGGGAGTTGACTTGCAAGCAGACGAAATCGGCGACCACCGCCGCTCCGTCACCATCGCATGGTTACCCGTCATTTGGAGTGTCGAGTTGCAATCAAGTCCGTCTTGCCACCGTTCCATTCAGTCGGCATGGTTTGCTCGCCAGCAATTGCGCCTCGCGGATCCAGCAGATGGATGACCACGCGGTCCTGCGGTCCGCCTGCGTGAGCAGCGACGGCGATCGCAGCAAGCAAAGTTGCAATTAGAATTCGCATTAGTTCAGTCGGGTAACGGCGGAATTCACGGTTGTGGCGGGAGTTGATCATCCATTTCGAATCGCACGGCCACCACCACTCCCGTGCATTTCTCTGGTTCGGCATCATTCTTGTTTTAAAGGCTCACTCTTGAATTCGGAACCAACGATTGCTGATATAACGCGCAAAATCGCAGCTTCTTGTTCAGGTGGGTAGATTGATGTAACGACGAATGTTTGATTGGCTTTTCTTTTCCCGAAGCGAAACTCCGCACCCAAATCCACAGCAAACATAAGCGCGCCGTGCTCGTCTCTATCCAACCTTGACGGCTGAATCAACTCTTCGCATCGATCAAGGAATTCTTCCAAGGTGTGGATCGAGCCAATTGGCGAAAGCAATCGTTGCTGCATATTCGTCTCTACGACTGGGCGGAACACCGGAGAAGATGGTCCAAGCTCTTCAATGCTACCATCGACAAATCTATGAAGAAACAGGTTCCCAAATCCAAGCGGTATCTGCGTAGGCGACGAGTCTGCCCAATCGTGCGAACGCCACATATGCCAAAGCGTTTCTGGCTGGGAAGGTGAGGAAAAATAGTAGTCACCCCAAGCGGTCTTGGCGAAAGGGACAGCATCATGGATGGAATTGCGGGGGATAACAGCGAGTTCATCCAATGAGTCGCAAAATGACAACCATTCGGCCAATACTTGCTTACGTAAAAAGGGCGTCTGCTCCGTAATCGCTTCCGGAGTCAGCACGTCGATGTCGTCCAGGCTGCCGTAACCGAATTCTTTCACAAATAGAGCATAACCTTGCGGAAGTTCTCCACAGGACCGCTCGATCTCATCAATTTCAGCGTCCGTTGCAATGCGACTATGCTGTGAAACGCGATAGATCAAACCCCAATCGAGTCGGTTCAACTTGTGATCTTCAATAGCTGACCTCGCGTTTGGCGTCGATTGCTCTTGCTTGCGATTGCATGCCGCACTAATCAGAATTGCGAACGCTAACAGCAATAGAGTTTTAGAATTCAGGTGCAGCATTCTTCAAGCGACCATCAGCCAGATCCGGAAATCTGGAATTAGCGAAATCATCGAAACGTAGAATAGACGAACGACCGCCATCAGCGGGTGGCGGGAGTTGACTTTTCTTGCACAAAACGCTGGGCACCGCCACTCCGGTGGATGGCATGGTTATCCAGGGTTGTAATGCGTCGCGTTGACAATCTGCGGTACGGAGCGAATTGTTCGCCCCTTAACGTCTAGCTCGCACCACAAAACGGCATGCTCAGAGCGGCCATCACCCTTTCGACTTTCAAAAGGCGAGTAATCTGGTCCCGGACGAGCTCCCCAGTTCCATACCCAACGTCGTTTAGCGAATTCTTCAAGTGGTGTTTCCGCGTAGATATTTCCCGGGGAGATCAAAGTCACCTTGGCGCTCACTCGCAAAACTTCGTATTTCTTCCCCGGAGCGACCGTGACCGTCTCTTCACCAAGTGCCACAGTCGCTTTGTCGCCTCCAATCATTCCCGTTTCCTGTCTCGAACCGAGGTGGAGAGGCCAATGAGTTCCGTTCGATCCGGAAGCACACAAACGAATGCGATTTGGCGAGTAGGTCTTGGGGACGTCCGCAGCTGTTGATGTGCCATTCACAATCGTGATCACAATATCGAAGTTCTCCAACCGTTTCCAATCGCCGTCAGGAGCCTCAATATCGGATTGGAGGATTAGTTGGACGCGAACATCCAATTGGGCGAATGCAGCACCGCCTGTCGAACAGGCAGCCACACAAAGAAAGAGGAGAAGTCGCAAGAGCATGGGTATCTCACGTGGATAACGACACGGATCACGCGGTCGCCGCGAGCAATCCACCACTTCATTAACCACGACTCGGCGACTCGTCGTGCATCCGATTGTTATGGCTTCTTCTTTGGTGTGATCCAGAACATCAGACCACGAGAGACCCCCTCGGGTTCGCTATGGGTGGTTGGCGAAGTCTGTTCATATAGCCGCCGACGATGAAGGATGATCGGTTCATCAAACTTGCAGACCTGTGGTCCGCTTCGTCCAGCGGTTTCGAGAGACGCCGATCCGTTTATGAACTCTTCACGTGATAGCGATATGCGATCGCGAACGGTGTTTCCGTTTCCAAAATTAATTTGCAACATGTAACCAGCATCAAGATCGTTGGTAACTGACGCGGTGATCAATACACCATTCGGTTCGGACGGTATTTCGATACCCAGGAACGATGCCGACGGCGCACCACGCTTTGGAATGTCCTCGGTAACAATGCCCGCATCAAATTGTGTTCCTGGCGGCGCGAAGACACGCCATGACCAGGAGAATTGATCAGTTGTCGGAACTTCGATGACATTCACTCTTGAAACGTCCACAGGAACGAGAAATCCCATCTCTGCTCGCAACATTTCAACTTCGCGCCGCAGTCCGGAATTGCGAATCTGCAATAGCACGATGCCGAGACTTAACGCGATCACCCCAATCGCAACAAGGGTCGTTCGTAGTGAATAGCGTTGCATTCAGGTCAATGCCATAACGAAGTATTTATCGTTGGTTGTGGTGGCGATAAGTGGGGCCTGGGGGTGTTATCGCCGTTTGGACCTTCGGCTCCCTCGGTGACACGTGGAGTGTTATCGCCGGTGCGAGGGAATGTTATCGCCGGTTGGCGACCGCTGAGTATGAGGGGACTTGATTCTTGGGTCAAGCAAAATTGTAAACAACTCTTCCATCCGAGGCATTGACCTGTGATGCAGTCATGCAAAAAGTCAGCAAAGATAGTGCTGCGGCGATGCAGGACGGCGGTAAAATCGATTCAGTACTCCGAAATGCCAACGTTGCTTTCAATGGCCGTGGGAGTGGGCGATGGCCTTTGCTGTGGGGCCACCGCAACCGGGACGGAATCTGCTCCACAGGACCGATTTGACCAGCTTCTCTTTGCCGAATCGGTGTGTTTGCCGAAGGCACTGGAGCGGAAGTATCCCGGAGCCGCACGTGATTTGAAGTGGCAGTCATCAACGCAGAAGTTCAAAAGCACGTCACCTCACATATTTTTCTCACGGTAGCGAGCAGGGGGAGGTCCCGCGAGCATCCGTCGCGGTGGGTTGTTTCTTGTCATGCAGTTGCTCGGCGCTGCGAGTGAGAGGGGGAGGGTGGGTGGAGCTTGGAGTTGGACGAATTGAAAAAGTTAAATTGACAATTGCAAATTTTAAAATGGTTGAAGGTGACGTCTGGACGAGACTGGTGAAGAACCATTGAACAGGAGATAAGGGAGACAACAGAGATGAGGTGTTTTGTAACTCTGTTTCCTCTGTTTGCTCCTGTTCAAATTGTCTGAGCAACTAGACCGCGCAATCGTCGCTTTTGTTGGCGATGGAGAGCTGGTGGCTCGGGCGAGGTTAGATTTAAGAAACCAGTACGGCGGGATCTTTAGCAAGATCCACTACGGGACGGTGGGGCTAGACGGAACGGACGCGGAATTGATGCGCGGTACGAGCGAGCTGGTGACAGGCCCTCACCCGGACGAGGCCTTGAGGGCCCGTCCGACCTCTCCCGTGCTGCGCTCGGGAGAGGTGGCAGATGGAGAATACGTGACTCGTAACTCTGTTTCCTCGGTTTGCTCCTGTTCAAAAAAAAACGCGCAACAAGACCGCGCAATCGTCGCTCTTGTTAGCGATGGAGAGCTGGTGGCTCGGGCGAGGTTAGATTTAAGAAACCAGTACGGCGGGATCTTTAGCAAGATCCACTACGGGACGGTGGGGCTAGACGGAACGGACGCGGAATTGATGCGCGGTACGAGCGAGCTGGTGACAGGCCCTCACCCGGACGAGGCCTTGAGGGCCCGTCCGACCTCTCCCGTGCTGCGCTCGGGAGAGGTGGCAGATGGAGAATACGTGACTCGTAACTCTGTTTCCTCGGTTTGCTCCTGTTCAAAACAGACCGCGCAACAAGACCGCGCAATCGTCGCTCTTGTTGGCGATCGAGAGCTGGTGGCTCGGGCGAGGTTAGGATTAAGAATTCAGTAGGGCGGGATCTTTAGCAAGATCCACTACGGGAAACTGAGGCTAGGCGGAACGGACGCGGAATTGATGCGTGATGCGAGTGAGCTGGTGACAGGCCCTCACCCGGACGAGGCCTTGAGGGCCCGTCCGACCTCTCCCGTGCTGCGCTCGGGAGAGGTGGCAGAAATGGAGAATACGTGACTCGTTACTCTGCTTCCTCGGTTTGCTCCTGTTCAAAAAAGACCGCACAACAAGACCGCACAACAAGACCGCACAACAAGACCGCACAACAAGACCGCACAACAAGACCGCACAACAAGACCGCGCAATCGTCGCTCTTGTTGGCGATGGTGAGCTGGTGGCTCGGGCGAGGTTAGATTTAAGAAACCAGTACGGCTGGATCTTTAGCAAGATCCACTACGGTTGGGGGCGTGTTGCGAGACTCTTAACGGCTTGTTGATTTACTGAGCCGCGACGCGTCAGCGGCCGGGTCCCGCGCGCTACCCGGTGCCTTACGGCCCACGGCTCACTGTTGCGATTTGCATTTCGATTAAATCAACAAGTCGTTGACGAGTTCCGCCGCGAGGGCGGGTTAGCGGGGTAGCTTGCGAGACCCTAGACGTTCGCCTTGCGGAGGACGGACGGGAACGTTGAGTCCTCCCATTGCTGACAATTCGTCGAACATTTGACGACTCATTCGCTCGATCTGCTCGCGATAGCCAGGCACCTCAATCAAGTTGTGCCGCTCGTGGGGATCGGTTTGCAGATCGTAGAATCCGTTTTGATCCCAGACACCGTGGTAGTAGACGTACTTGAACCGTTCATCCCGAATGGCAAACAGCGTGGGGGTCGCTGGAAAATTCCATTCCCAGTGGTACTCGTACAGAATGTGGTCTCGCCAAGCGACGCTTTCGCCTCTCAACAGTGGCAAAAATGACTTGCCGTCCACTTTGGCGTCCGCCGGAATCGCGACCTTCATCGCATCCAACACCGTCGATGCCACGTCGATGTTTTGGATCATTGGATCGATTGTTTTCCCAGCGGGCAGATTGGTCGGAGCATATGCAAGCATCGGAACACGAATCGATTCTTCAAACGCATCGCGTTTATCGTAAAATCCATGCTCGCCCAGCGCGAATCCATTGTCACCCATGTACAACACGAGCGTCGAATCGAGTTGCCCGGCAGCTTTCAGTTTATCGAGCACCCGGCCAATGTTTTCGTCAACACTATGCACCGTCTCACAATAGTCGCGATACAGCGCGTCAAACGATGGGACCGGGTCGTTATCAAACGCACCCGTTTCCATGTGGTCAATCCCGTGAATGCTGTAGCGGCGATCGCGAATCCAGCGCGACTGTGTTTGATAATTCTCTTCGCTGTTCGCCATCGTTTCGGGATATTCGATTTTGCTTTCCGCGTATCGGCCCAGATGCCGCGGAGCAGGCTTGAACGGATAATGCACCGCCTTGTAGGACAAGTACAAAAAGAACGGTTTCGATTGCTCGTCGCTTGACTGCGAATCGATCCACCCGATTGCTTGATCCGTAAGAATGTCGGCGTTGTAACCTTTGAAATGACGCCGGTCGCCATTGATGTTTAATTCGGGATCAAAGTATTCGCCCTGACCTTTGAAACTAACCCAGTGGTCGAAGCCAGGTCGTCGCTCGTCGCTGTCATGTCCCATATGCCACTTGCCCACAAACGCGGTTTTGACTCCCGCATCTTGCAAGTACTCGGGAAAGAATCGTGTTCCCTCAGGCACCGGACGTTGGTTGTCGACGACGCGATGAGCGTGCATGTAACGGCCCGTCAAAATCGACGCGCGGCTGGGCGAGCAAAGCGATGTGGTGACGAAAGCGTTGCGAACGTGGACGCCTCCGGCGGCCATCCGGTCCAGATTCGGAGTCTCTAGAAAATCGGGAGCCTCGTCCATAAACCCCATGAAATCGTAACGGTGGTCATCACTGAGGATGAACACCACGTTGCGAATTTCGGCCAGACATATATTCGTGTGAATCACGAAAAAGCAAACAACGAGAGCGCGTAGATTCATATTTCTGCAACGGTTCGAGTTTGGGTGTGGACACATCCACGCCATCGGACATCTATGTTAGCGGTCTTCCGGCGAGGATCTTCACCGCGAGTTGCGGTTTATAATACTCGCTGTGCGCGGCAATGCGAACGTTCGTCCCACAAGTGCATTGACGCTACTATAACGAAGCAAACGGCGTCACGGCAGCATCCGAAGCTTGATCTGGACGTAGTCCCCCCTTAAGCTCAATCCCTTCGAATTTCGCTCCGATCACGAAACCATGGAAAAACCCTTGAACCGACACGTGACTTTGTGGTTCGCATTCGTGCTGATGGCGTTGACGTCTCCGCTACAGTCCGCCGAACGCCCCAACATTTTGCTGATTGTTTCCGATGACCAGGGTTACAACGACCTGGGGATACTCGGAAACGGCATCTTGACCCCGGCGCTGGATCGGTTGGCAAGCGAAGGCACGCGGTTGACCAATTTTTATGTGGCATGGCCCGCCTGCACACCGTCACGAGCAAGTCTATTGACCGGACGTTATCCGCAGCGAAACGGTGTCTATGACATGATTCGCAACGAGGCTCCGGACTACGGTCTCCGTTATTCGGCCGAAGAGTATGCCGTCACCTTCGAGCGGGTTGGCGGGATGGATGAGCGTGAAGTGATGATTCCGTCGGTGTTAAAATCGGCAGGTTACAAAAGCGGCATTTTCGGAAAATGGGATCTCGGAACGCTGAAGCGATATCTCCCCACCTCGCGTGGCTTTGACGAATTTTATGGGTTCACCAATACCGGCATCGACTACTACACGCACGAGCGATATGGCGTTCCGAGTATGGTTCGTAACCTGTCGCCCACGATCGCGGACAAGGGGACCTACTGTACCTATTTATTCCAACGTGAGGCGTTGCGGTTTATTGACGAGCATGCCACGACCGACCCGTTCTTTTTGTACGTGCCGTTTAACGCGCCGCACAATTCTTCGGCCTTGGATCCCGAGATTCGTTCGTCAGTCCAGGCACCTGAGAAGTACAAAAAGAGGTACCCGCCGGTCGATCCCGAAACAAGAATCACCCCAAAATATAGGTACGGAACCCCGGCGACCGTGGCGACGCCCGATGCGCGACGTCGCGACTACCGCGCTGCGGTGACTTGCATGGACGACGCGATCGGAACGATGCTCGATGCCTTGGAACAGAAACAGATTCTCGATAACACGATCGTCATCTTCTTTTCCGATAACGGTGGCAGTGGCGGAGCCGACAATGCACCTTTGCGAGGCCACAAAGCACAAACGTGGGAAGGAGGCATTCGCGTTCCATGCATCGTGCGTTGGCCCGCCGGGGGTGTGAAGGCTGGCGAAGTCAACGATGCGTTTTTGTCCAGCTTGGAACTGTTGCCGAGTCTTGTCGCGGCTTCGGGTGCTGAGCTACCGAAGGATGTGGTCTTGGATGGCTTTGATTGGTGGCCCACACTCCGCGGCGAAGTCTCGTCACCACGCGAGGAAATGTTTTGGAAGCGGCGGGATCTAATCGCAGCCCGCGTGGGTAAATGGAAGTGGGTGAAAATGGGAAAGAGCGGAGGCTTGTTCGATTTGGACAACGATATCGGTGAACAAAACGATCTGTCCCAATCGCATCCCCAGATTCAGGCGATGCTGAAGCAACGTTATGCTAACTGGGTGAGCGAGATGGAATCCGCCGAGCCACGCGGCCCGTTCCGTGACTATTGAAGCAGCCAGCCACGCTCTGGCGAGCGTGGCTACATCGCACATTTGGGTTAATGGGTGGCTGTAAATGCTGCTCGGCACTGCCCGATCATGCTAGTTCGAAAGTCTTGACGACTTCCGCTACAACCCGAAAACGGGTCGTTAAGCCAGATTCGCTGTGGGCTGTTTCTTCTCGCCTGACAGATCCTTTGTGAACGTATCACGCAAGGTGACTGGTGCAACAGTCTGCGGTTGCTCCGGATCATCATGCCGATGCTGGGCCGCCAGCAGCATGTACAGCGCTGGTACGACAAACAGTGTAAACACGGTACCGATCGCCATTCCGGCCACTAACACGATACCGATACTGTTTCGAGCCTCTGCACCGGCGCCCGTGACAAACACCAAGGGCAAATGACCGAGCATCGTTGCCGCCGATGTCATCAACACCGGTCGCAATCGTGTTTGCGCCGCTTCGAGGATTGCCGACCGCTTTGGCACCCCCGTTTCCTGAAGAGAATTAGCGAACTCGACGATCAAGATTCCGTTCTTGGCCACCAACCCCACCAACGTGATCAGCCCTACCTGGGAATAGATATTGATCGTAGTCAAATCCAAACAGGTCAGCGTTAGCACGCCGGTCATCGCCAACGGCACTGAGCCAAACAGCACGATCAACGGGTCACGAAACGATTTAAATTGGGCGGCAAGCACTAAGTAAATCAGTACCAGTGCAAAGCCCAACGTAACAGCCAATGATGCGCCTTCGCGGCGGATTTGCCGAGATTCACCCGAGTAATCCAAGGTCGCCGACGAACCGACGACATCACTGGCAATCGCCTCCAACGTGGAAAGCCCCTGTTCTTTGGTCACCCCAGGAAACACGGCCGCAAAGATCTTTACGGCACTTTGCTGCTGAAATCGATTCAACGTTCGCGGTGCGGTTTCCGGCTGGACGGATGCAAACGTCGACACCGGAATCAATTGCCCCGAAGGGCTTCGGATCTTCAAGTCCATGAGTGAACCGGTCGATTGTCGATCCGCGGCTTCGAGCTGCGGGATGACGCGATACGAGCGATTGAAGTAATTGAATCGATTGACGTAGCCGCCCCCCAACAACACCCCGAGCTCGCGGCCGACCGCAGCTTGATCGAGTCCGAGGTCGGCCAAACGTTCGCGGTCAACGACCACTCGCGCCTGAGGCAAGTCGACTTTCAAATCAGTATCCACGAACATGAACAGATTCGCCTCGCGTCCGCGTCGCACGATCTCTTCGGCCAGTTCACGCTGACGCTCTACCGGCAGATCGCTCTTGAGCACCAACTCGACGTCATAGTTGCCCGCTCCGGGAAGGGGAGGCACGAGCACCGGGAACGCTTCTAGACCAGGATTTTGCGATGCGATGCCGAACACTTGCGGCAATATCTGTTGAGTACTGCGAGCGCGTTCGTCCCAATCCTTGGTGATCACGCCACCAAAACCGCCACCGGCGGTAACGACGGCCCACATGTATTCGGATTCTTCGATTGCCTGAAAGCCGGTCGCCAATTGGCCCGCCCATCGCGTCGTAGAGCGTAGTGTCGAATCCGGAGCGGCGGCCAACATCACGGCGATCGCCCCTTCGTCTTCGACCGGCGCCAATTCTTTGGCCGAGAATAGGTACAGCGGAAATGCGGCCGCGGCGGCAAGCAGCGTGGCCAACGCAATGGACCATCGCAATTCCAGCACCATCGACAAAACGCTCGCGTAGCGGCGACGCACCGCAGCAAAAATGCGATTGACCAGCCGAGTCATGGCTCCTTCGCGGCCATCGGCCGGTAACAAATACGCGCTCATGATCGGTGACAGCGTGACCGCGACGACGCCGGAAACGACCACGGCAGCCGCCAACGTGAAGGCGAATTCGCGGAACAGCATCCCCGTCAACCCTCCTTGAAAACCGATCGGTGCATAAACCGTCGCAAGCGTGATTGTCATCGCCAAAATGGGACCGACCAATTCACGCGCTCCGACGAGCGCCGCCTGGATTTTGCCGTGACCGTCTTGCAGATGACGCTGCACATTTTCGACAACCACAATCGCATCATCCACGACCAAACCAACCGCTAACACGATCGCAAGCAGCGTCAGCAGGTTGAGCGAAAACCCAAGCAGGTACATCACGATCGCGGCGCCGACCAAGGACACCGGCATCGCCACCAACGGCACCAGCGCCGAGCGAACCGATCCCATAAACAGGAATACGACAAATCCAACAATCACGATCGTTTCGGTCAGCGTTTTGGAAATTTCTGAAAGCGATCGCCGCATAAACTTGGTGCCGTCATAGGCTAGTTGCATATCGACGTGGCCGGGGAGTTCCGGTTCCAATTCCGCCATTGCCTCGTGCAATCGCGTGGCCACTTCAATCTCGTTGCTGCCGGGTAACGGCCACACGCTGACGTAAATCGCTTCGCGACCGCGGTACATCGCCGTCGCCGTAGGCTCTTCGCTGCCGAGTTCCACACGAGCGATGTCCGATAACCGGATGATCGTGCCCGGTCCGTTGGCCGAGGCGGGGGCCTGCCAAACGATCAAATCTCCAAATTCTTCAACGCTTCGCAAATCGGTGTTCGTCAGCAGGTCGATCTGGACCGTGTCGCTTTTGACTTGCCCGATCGCCGCCAAAAAGTTGTTACGCTGCAGCGCCGAATAAACATCGCCAGGCGTCAAGTTCAATTCGCTCAAACGCTCCGGTGAGATCCAAATTCGCATCGCGGGCGTCTGCCCCGCTTCGATCCCTACCTTCTGTACCCCAGGCACAATCGATAACCGCGGCTGGACATTGCGAGTCAGATAATCGGTCAGTGCGGGTAAGTTGAATCGATCCGACGTGAAGCTCAAGTAGAACGACGCGTACGGACGATCAGCGCGAACCAATTCGATCGTCGGCGGTTCCGCTTCGGCAGGCAGCTCGCTTCGCACTTGCTGCAATCGTGCGTTGACCTCCGCCAACGCTTTGGTCGAATCATGATTCAAGTTCAACCGCACCGTGACAGTACTGATCCCCGCGATACTGCTGGACTCGACATAATCGATGCCCGCTACGGATGAAACCGCACGCTCGATCGGCGTCGTTAGAAATCCGCGGACCGTTTCAGCACTGGCGCCAAAATAAACGGTCGTGACCGTGATCGAGGTGCTTTCCAATTTAGGAAATTGCTGGATCGGTAACGACGTCGCACACCGCACGCCGACCAGCACCAAGATCAAGTTAACGACAATCGCAAGCACTGGATGCCGAATAAATAGGTCGGTAATCGCTTTCACTTTGTTGTCCCCGCGTCGCCTAATGCATCCGCAGCTCGGACCGAGGCGGTTTTCGTTACCGCTGTCACATCGGACAACAAGGCACCGTCGTATACTTTGAACGATCCATCGGCGACTACTCTTTCCCCGTCTTCGACCCCCGAGATGATACGAACGTTGGGATCTTCGCTGCCCGCAACGATCACGTCACGCGACTCAGCTCGCAACTGGCCGTCTCGCTCGGATACGACATACACCAACGTCCCGCTGGGACCACGACGAACCGCCGTCGCAGGAATCAATCTCGCCGTGATCGCAGGACCGTAGGGCACCGTCACTTGCACCGAATCGTTAGGTTGCAATATCGCAGGCGGATTGTCCAATCGAGCCCGCGCGGTCACCGAACGCGAGATCGCGTTAGCCGACGCGTCCAACGCCACAATGGTTGCCGTCAACGGCAATCCCGCCGTTCCGACCCTCAGTTGGACTTGATCGCCAATCGTCACTGCGTCCGCCACGTGCGATGGCATCGCGAAGTCGACTTTCAAGTAGTCCGCGATCCCTTCGAGGGTGGTGATCTCGGTGCCTGCGACCAAGTATTCGCCAAGATGCAGATCAAACAGTCCGACACGTGCCTTGAACGGTGCACGCAGCGTTTTCTTGTCGATACGAACCCGCAACTCGTCAATCATCGCTTCGGCTCGTGTCAATTCCGCTTCGGCGACGTCCAGTTCCGATTCGCTGTTGGCGTTGGCGCGATTCAAGCGGCGGGCTCGCTGTAACGCAGAATCTGCCAACTTGCGTGACGCCTCCGCACTTTTTAATTGAGCCTGTTCGCTGCGATCATCCAATTGGATCAGGACCGCGTCCTTTTCGACTTCACCGCCCGGTTCCATCAGAACCTTCGTGACAGCTCCGGCCAATTCATTTCGCAACGCAATCGACTCGGGGGCCAACATGTTGCCGATGACCACCGACGTCTGGCGAAACGTAGTCGATTTGGCAGCCGTGACGGTTACCGCAACAGGCATTTCCGGTGGCGGCGGTGCCGACATCGACGCTTTGATCTGTCGGCCTTTGGCATAAGCGATGCCCGCTAGCAGCCCGAGGACACCGGCGACGACGACAACCGATCCGATCGCCGTTCGCAGCCAACGGCCGCGAGATCGTTTTGATGGCACTTGATTCATGTTCGTCCGTTTTCACTCGGATTGGGCTTACTTGGATTGGGCTTCGTCTTCATCGTTATTTCGCTCGAAATTAACTGATTCAACTTTTTGCGGATTCGCTTCGTTCGCGGAACGATGGTCTCGTTCGCCGCGATCATCGATTGTAACCAGACGCCATCAAGTGCAACGACAATCAAATCGGCGAGATCGCGTGACAACCCGTCGTTGCGGATTAAATGGAATAGGGTTTGATAAACCTCATCGACCAGCGATTTGCTTCCGTCCCCCTGGATCAATGCCACCATCACCGCAGCACAATCGTTGTTCGCGTCAGGTTCGGAATCGCTTGGTTCCCCCAGAAAAAGATCTAAAATCGCTTTAGCCCGCTTTCCCGTCCCAGCCGCATGCTGGTTCGCGGTCTGTTGGATTAAGTCCAAGTAATCACGAACGGATTGTTGAAGAAACGCGTCGACCAACGCTTCTTTGGTAGGAAAGTGATGCATCAACCCTCCTTTGCTGAGTCCCGCTTTGCGACAAACCGCCGAGAGGGTCACCGCAGGCAGTCCACCGTGCAGGATTAATTGCATCACCGAATCAAGGATTCGATCAGTCGTTTCAGGTGCTTTCGTCGTAGGCATTCGCCAATCGTACCGACCGGTCGGTCGGTATACAAGCGGGTCCAGCGGGAACTCCGTTTCACTCGCTTTAGGAGTACCGCGCGCCCCATCAACCGAATGGATTCTTCGAACGTGCCCGCGCGCGTTTGGCACTGTCACATTGACCGGTTGCAGGCTGACTGTTGCCTGATTCGATGCTGTCGGCAGTGACCTATCCGAAAAAAGGTGTCGGACACCTTTTTGCAAGGATAGGCAAGGTGGGGGCACTGGAATGCCATCGAAAAACGCGAAAATCTTGCTTTTTCAACTGATTTGGCAATTATTCCACTCGCTAAGGCTTTACAACGCCATTTAGGGGCCCCTAAAGTTACTGGAAGGTCCATTGCGGGCCGGCAAAGCGACTTTCGGGCCCATTGCGCCGATAGCATGCTTTGCACACTTATCTATTTATCTGCTCGTCTACTTATCAACAGGTCATGTTATGTATTGGAAAAGAAGCAAACACGGGTTCACCTTGGTGGAACTACTGGTGGTGATCGCAATCATTGGCGTTCTCGTCGGACTCTTACTTCCGGCTGTCCAGGCAGCGCGTGAAGCCGCACGCCGAATGAGTTGCAGCAACAATTTCAAACAACTTGGTCTGGCCATTCACAACTATCATTCCGCATACAAGCAAGTTCCGACCCATGGCACCGGAACACAGCCGGATCCACCCGACAGTTGGTTCAGAACCAGCACGCAAGGAAACCGCTATCGGCTGAGTATGTTGGTGCCTGCATTGCCATTCATCGAGCAGCAGGCGTTATGGGAGCAGATTTCGAATCCGAATGCGTCCCGGACCGATGGCAACACCTCGGCGGCGGTGGGAACTCCGGCAGCACCTTGGCCGGCGATGGGCCCGACGCCCGACCAGATCCAGTACATCCCGTGGGCAACAGAGGTCAAGGCTTTTCGCTGTCCTAGCGATCCGGGCTTTGGGCTTCCCGCGTTAGGCCGCACCAACTATGCCGCCTGCGTCGGTGATTCGTCGTGGCAAGTTTACTTCGGCCCCTACAACAACAACCGCAGTAAGATCACAACGGCGCGGAGCAAGATGGCGAGAGCTTCTCACCGAGGTTTCTTCAAGCCGCTGCAGGCCACTTCATTCCGAGATTGTTTGGATGGTTTGTCCAACACGATCGCGATGGGCGAAATCATGACCGACCTGGGTGACAACAGCAATCGCACCCAAGTGACTGAAAATGGGGCAAACACCAGCGCCCCTGGCATTTCGCTGGGTAACATCCGCAACAACCCGTCACGATGTTTACCATTGGTTGACCCCGAGCGTCCCAGTTTTTGGAACCCTACTTACAAAATGGTTTCGCGTGCTGCCTTTGGTCGTGGCTACCGATGGGCAGACCAAGGGCCGTTGTTCAGTGGCTGCATGACGATCCTTTCGCCAAACCGTGAGATCTGTGGACCTTTCAACACCTTGGGCACCACGCTGATCGCTACGATGTCGAGCCATCATCAAGGGGGATGTCATGTGTTGATGGGGGACGGGGCCGTCAAGTTTGTCACCGATTCAATCGAAGCGGGCGATCAAACAGCGCGATCAATCAATCAGGCCTACAACCCTGGCGCCAAGAGTCCGTACGGACTGTGGGGAGCGCTGGGCACACGTGCTAGCCGAGAAACGATCGATAGTGACTTCTAGTTGACAGGCTTACCATTTTCTCGCCCTTTGGTTAAACCGCGAGACTTTCCAAAGGGCGATTCTACGGAGCTAACCCCCATCCTTAAACGCCCTCATTCCTTGAGACCCATCCAATGAAAATTCTATCTGTTGCTGTGTTGCTCTTGTTCGGCTCGATCCTCTGTGGATGCGACGACGAGTCCAATCGAACCGTCACCGATGGTGCCGATGCGCAAGCAATCGCCGACTATGAAGCCGCGCTTGCGGCGGCAACCACGGGGGTATCGGAAGAAGAAATGACGGAGGAAGAAGATTGACAATGATGCACGGACACGAGTCTTCATGATTCGCCATCCGGGTGTCTACACGCTCAGTCCATCGCCGGCGGTGACATGCAAATTAGAACAAGTGTCTAAATTGCATCTCCCTTCGGCGATTTTTTTTGACTCGGTAACCTTAAGATGCTCGGCACTTCGCAGCGTGAAAAAACGACATAAAACCGGTGGCTCGCTCTGCTGCAAAAAAACGCCTTGGGTTGCCACAGCAATGATGCCTTATGAGGGGTCGTCACTTTCGCTGGCGAGTTGCGTCAGGTCCAGCGTGGCTTCGACGGCAGCCGGAGCGTTCGCTGCATCGTCGCTGCGACTGCGGACGCCGGAGCCTCGTTCGTGGCGTCCCCACCAGCGATCGCCATCTTCGATTGTCCATCGTTTTGCCTCTTTGCACCGCAGCAGCAACTGAGCGAGATCGCGGGCAGTCTGAGGCCGCTTGGCTCGCGATTTTTCGAGACAACTCAGAATCGCATCTTCCAGATCGCTGGACACTTTCGTGTTGCCGCGTTTCGATGGAGCCACGGGAGCTTCGTCAATGTGTTTCTGGCACAGCTCGGTCAAGCCGTCCGCAGCAAACACCGGTTCTCCGGTCAACAAGAAGTAAGCCACGGCGCCGACGGCGTAGATATCAGTGCGAGCATCGACCGACATCGGCGCCTGGATCGCTTCGGGCGACATGTAAAGCGGCGTTCCAGTCAGCGTACCGCCGCCGAGCATCGCCCCCGGCGTTTGCGGTTCCATCGCTTTGACCAGACCAAAATCAAGCACTTTGACCACATCGGGCTCACAACCGCGTCGGTTCAGCATCACGTTGGCGGGTTTAATGTCACGATGTACTAAGCCTTTGGAATGAGCCTCGTAGAGTGAGTTGCAAATTTGCAGCAGGATATGGATCACGCGTGGTTCGGGCTGCGGTCCGTACTTGCGAACAAGCTCTTGCAAATCGATCCCATCAAGGTATTCCATCGCATAATAAAACACGCCTTCGGGTGTACGACCGTAGTCGTAGATTGCAATCGTGTTGAAATGGTTCAACTGGCACGTGATTTGGACTTCGCGTTCAAAGTGTTTGATTGAGTTTTCATCGATACGATCGGCATGCAACAGTTTGATTGCCGTTGGCCGCCGCATCATCGAATGTCGGCCTTTGTAAACGACTCCCATGCCTCCTTCGCCAAGTTTGCCTTCGAGCGTGTATTGCCCCAACTGCTGAGCTTCGATGACGGCCGCGCGAGCTTGACGTTGTAAACGAGCGACCACAACCATGAACACAAAGATGGCGATCGCGCTAAGAATCAGCAGCAGGTAGATCAGCAAAAACGTTCGCTGCAAAATCACCAAGGGACGGAACGCCTGCGCCGCTTCGACCTCGGTCGTCACCCCGATTCCGTATTTCGGCAGCCAGGTCCAAGCGCCGATCACAGCGACGCCACGATAATCACGATAACCATCAACATCGATTCCTGAGTTGCCCGCGAGTGCCTCCGCTGCATTCTTGGTCATCGGCAATTGCGATCGCCGCACCTCCGGTCGCTCTCCGCGAGTCATATCGACACCGGGATCACGCACCCTCAGTTCGAGCATCGATTGCGACTGCTCGCGATCGGGCAACAAGCCGAGCAAAATCAACTCTTCGTCAAACCGGCTATTCGAGATCATCAGCCCTTCGGAATTGAAGGCGTAGGTCTCGCCGGACGAGCCGACTTGGCCGAGTTGCAATATTTGCGTGAATTCGCGTTCGGGTCGAATCTGCATTCCCAACACACCGATGATCTGGAACGACGCGTCGCGGATCGGGGCGCAGACGTACATCGTGGGAACGCCCATACGGTTGCGTCCGTCGCTACTTTTGAGCATCACCACGCTGGGAAAGGGGGGCGATACGATCGTGTCTCCATCAAGGGCGTGGTCCAAAAAGGTCTCGTACTCGGGGATGTCCTGCTCGCCAATCAGCGCCGCGTGCGAGGACGAGACGATGCGTTTCGTCTTATCCGCCACGATGAATCCCACGTAGTCGTGAGCGGCCATTGCGGCAGCTAATTCCGTGGCAAGTTGCGAGTGAACATCCAATGCATTGCTGACATCCGGCGACGCCCCTGCGACCGAAGCGGGCGTTTTTGGCTGCAGTATCTGATAAACGGTTTGACGGACCTGAGCGTCATTGGCCAACGATTCGGCGGTGGACTCTTGAACCGCGAACCATTTTTTCAACATTTCGGTTTCCAGCGTCACCAGCGACTGAAGCCCCGAGCTGACGTTGGCCTTGATCGTTGTTTCGATCGCGTGGCGGACACCGAATCCAATCACCGACAGGATAAGTACCGCGATGATGGGCCAAATCCAAAGCTGTTTTTTTAAGAACACGCCCGTCCGCGTCACCGTGTTCGAAATGCTTCGCGAAGCCCATGTCATGTGAGCTTGCGGTTCGGTCGATGGACGTGTCGAGCGTCGAAACAGATTGAGCGGATTCATGGAGGATTTTTTTCGCACGGCGTCGGCATCGCACGACGTCCAATGAGAGCCCCGAGCGATCTGAATTCAGAAGCTTCTAGAGTAATCGAAAATCTGCGAGCTGTCCGAGAGAGCAAGGAATGGGGGGAGGACACGCATGGCGTGGGGGGAATGCCACGCGGAGAAGCATTTCGTAGCGGAAATCGTCAAGAGTTTCGGGGAGCACTCGCAGTGGATCGAAAGTCTTGACGGCTTGTTGCTTTAATCCAAACGCAAATCGAAATGGTGAGCCGTGGGCCGTAAGGCACCGGGTCGTGCGTGGGACCCGGCCGCTGACGCGTCACGGCTCATAAATCAACAAGCCGTTGACGGGCTGTTGATTTAATCGAAATGCAAATCGCAACAGTGAGCCGTGGGCCGTAAGGCACCGGGTCGTGCGCGGGACCCGGCCGCTGACGCGTCGCGGCTCAGTAAATCAACAAGCCGTTGACGACTACCGCTACGAAGCAAAAATGCTTCACGGTGTTGGGGAAAAGTCGGAAGCAGCGGAAGTCCGCGGATCCGAAAAATAACGACGTCCCCCAATGATCCAGCCGTCTCGACGTCGGCGTGATCCCGCAACCGATGCACTAACGCCTCGGTTCAAAGCGGAGCGAATCGAGGTTCATCAGTCCGCCGCGTTTCTCGGCATTCTTGAAGACCACATACAGTGCGTCGCGTGCATCGGACTCGGTTAACTTGATCGTCTTCTCATAGAACGCTTCCCAGTCGCCGTTGACCTCGACCGGAGTGCCGCCGAGCAGATCACCAGTAACACTGCCGCGACGAATTTCGATGTCGCCTCCGGCGCCTGCGCTGGCCACACGCACCGTGATCGAACCGACTTGATCCAATGGAATTTTGTCGAATCGAAGGAAGCCGTCGTGCTCGATCGCTCCGACAAACTTACCGCCTTCGGCTTTGCTGGACCCCAGCGGTCTTGCCCCTTTGATTTCGGCTGCGGACTCGGCTTGCAATTGACGACTGCGAAGCATGACCACGCCGGTGGCGGAAAGTTTGGGAATGTCGTCACGGCCTCGATCAGTATAGGTTGCCTCTAAACGAATCTGGTCCGTTTTTCCAGCGGGAATCAACGAGTTGTTAAACCCTTGGGCGGAGGGATTTGCCGAGTCCGGGCTGACCGAAAAAACGTACTCCACCATCTGCTGGACTTCGCTCGGGGTATGTTGCGAATGGGGCAACATGGCGACTTTCCCCCAGACTCCGGTGGAACCTTCGATCACGCGTTTGATTGAAAGTTCTAATTGATGAGGTTGGTCTTTGTATTTCTTGGCGATCTCGACAAAGGCGGGGCCAACGAGCAATCGGTTAGCAGCGTGACAATTCAAGCAATCGCTTTTGCGAATCAACGCCAATCCCGCGGGCACATTTTCGGCGGCCGCGTCCTCACCGGAAGCTACCGGCACCGCTTCGACGAACAACCGCGTGGCGGCCGCCGAATCGATCGGATCGATCTCTCGTTCTTCGGCCTCGTCAAAGTCACTCGTTCCATCTTCGTGATCGCGTACGACCAAACTAAAACCAACCGGTTGGCCGGGTGTGAAGAAATCGCCGTCGTGGGGTCGAAGAAATTCGACTTCGGGCCGCGAATTACCTACGATCACCGGAAGCGACGTCACGCTGGTGGCGCCCGCTGGGTCACGCACCTCTAATTCAATCGTATAGACACCCGCATCGGCAAATTGATGAGTGAAGCGTGCTTGTGAGCCAATCAACTCGCGTTGTTCCGTTTGACCGTTACTGGATTCCGTCGCACTGCTGCGAGTCGCGGTCCAGCGGTAACTCAGCGGATCGCCGTCTTTGTCAAAAGAGCCTTCGGCTGAAAAATGAGTTTCAATCGGTTCACGACCGACGCTGTTCTGGACGCTGGCTGCCGCAACCGGAGCACGGTTGCCGCGTACGTAATCAATTCGCACCAAGCGAGCATCGGGATTGACGCCCCAAGTCTCGCCGTATTCGATCACAAACAATGCCCCTTCGGCGTCAAACTGAAGATCAATTGGTCGCACGAACGTCGTTTCGGGCATAAAACGTTCAAGCTGCTGAACATTGGAATCTTGATCCAAGTGGACCGCGATAATCCAGTGACGAGACCACTCGTATGCAAACAACGTGCGGTCGTATGCTGCCGGAAACTTGGTGGTCGATGGATTTGATTCGTCAAAGTAGCACACGGGGCCAGCACATGCGGTTCGACCGCCGCTGCCCACTTCGGGAAAAATTTCCGAGGTCGCGGCGGGGTAATAGATCATTGCTGGATTTGCAGGCGGCAAATTTTTTGCCCCGGCATTGTTCACCGAATCGTTGATCGGAGCCGCCGGATCTTGCGACGCCCCCACCGTCCCAGTGACGAAATCGACGATCGAATAGGCTTGGTTGTTGCCGATAAAATAGGGCCAACCAAAGTTGCCCGCCACACGCGCCTGATTGACTTCGTCGTACCCGCGTGGTCCCCGATCTCCGTCGCGACCGGCATCCGGTCCCACGTCGCCCCAATACAAATACCCCGTCCGTGAATCGATGTTGATCCGCCATGGATTACGGCATCCCATGACATAGATTTCGGGGTGCCCGATCGAACCATCCTTGGGAAACAGATTGCCATCGGGGATCGTGTACGTGCCATCGGGCTCGGGATGAATTCGCAGCACTTTGCCGTTATAGCTTTTCGTATTGCCCGCCGTCCGCTGCGCATCCCAAGGTTCGCGATCGGCTCGTTCGTCCAGCGGCGCGTAGCCTTGCGAATCGTTAAACGGATTGGTGTTGTCACCGGTTCCGATATACAGATTTCCATCGGGACCAAACTCCAAGGATCCCGCATGATGGCAACATTCTCGCCGTTGTTCTTCGTACGAGAAAAGTCGCTTCTCGCTCTGCAGATCAAGTTGATCGTCCACGATCGTGAAGCGACTAATCCGTTGGCCGGGAAAATCGGGTGGCGAGTACTGCAGATAAACCCAGTTGTTTTCGGCAAAATGGGGATCGAGTGCCAAACCAATCAACCCGTTTTCTTGCGCCGTCGTGACTTCCAATTTCCCAATGACATCCACATCACCCGACTTGGGATCAATCCGTTTTAGCACGCCGGCCAATTCGATCAGAAAGATCCGTCCATCAGGTGCGATGTCCAGTTCCATCGGTTGAACGAGATTGCCTGCGATGGTCGACTTTTCAAATCGACTCGGATCCACCGGCTCGCCCACCGCGACCGTGGTCGCCAGCACACTGAAGCACAATGACAGCGTGAATCCCCGAAAAGGGGTAGAGATCCAATGCAGCATGAAAGGACTCGACAGCGGCGAGGGGAAGGTGGGAAAGCAAAGGTGGGCGAGGCAAGGGAGGCGAACCGCAGGGTTAGCCGAGCAATTCGGATTTCAGCTTATTCAGCAGCCCGATTGCATGGCTGATCTCTTGTTTTTGACGCTCAGGATCTTGGGGGATCTCGCGTTCGATGGTCAGCGGCCCGGTGTAGCCGATCTCTTTGAGCGTTTGCAGATATTTTCGAAAGTCGACCGCACCGTCGCCCAGTGGGACTTCGGCACCCCAAGTCTCACCCGGCTTGTCGCTCCAGGTCGCATCTTTGCAGTGGATACTGCGAACATGCTTGGACACCTTCTTCAACGCGTCGATCGGTTCGCCGCTGCCGTAGAGGATCATGTTGGCGGGATCGAAATTGATCTTCAGGTTTTCGCGTTTGACTTGTTGGATAAACTCCAGCAACCCCTCGGCGGTTTCTTGGCCTGTTTCCAAGTGCAGATATTGTTGATTGTCGCTGCAATAATCACACAATTTTCGCGTAACGTCGACGATTTCGGCATACCCTTCGTCGCTGGGATCCTCGGGCACGAAACCGAGATGCAAGGCAACGGTGTCACAACCAAGCTGTTTGGCAAAGTCCGAGATTTCAAACATCTCTTCCAAGCGACTTTGCCGTGTTTCTGCGGGCACCAAACCGATGGTTTTAACAACGGTAGGGATGTCGGCGTAACTTTCGCCATCAAAGCCACCGAACACGGCGGTGCAGCGAACGCCGAGTTCGGCCAACTGAGCCTTGAGTGACTCGGCCGTTTGCGCGGTCCGATTTTCTCGATGGGGGGCATGCAATTGAATCGTGGGAACTTTCAATTCCGAAATCACGTTCCAACCGACTCCGAGTCCCGCATCGACGGAAGCGAACACACCAATGGGCCAAGTTTCCATATTGAATCTCTATCGCAAAAAGGACGTAAACGGTGAGTGCACAGCCTAATACGTTGACGGACTGAAAACAATCATATGCGTCGTTCCGACCTTGTCGTTGCGTGGTCGGGGCAACGATTTCAATGCTGCCCCTGAATGCAAAATCACGATAGAATGATACTGCGGATCGAGCCGGGCGAATCTCTCCGCTTGTGAGCGCTCGCCCCGCAAATTCTCTTCCTCCCTCTCGTAGCTGAAAAATCGTAGCTAAAAAAATGCAGAACCAAGACGACGCGAACTTTACCGACACGCTCACCGATCGAGAGCCAGCGAGTGTATGGGCTCAGAATCATGGCAATGTGCTGATGATGTTTTTGGGAGGATTGATCGTATTGGGTTCCGCAATCTTGCTGTACCGACAATCACGTTTCGTCGCGCCACGGTTTCCGCAATCGTCGTTGATCGGCGAAGCGAAATCGACCGACGAGTCGTCCGGGCTAGAGAATCATTCTCAGATAACCGATTTTTTGTCGGTGACCGTTGTGGGGTCGGATCAAGACAATGGCGACGTCATGGTGGCTGTCTACGATTCGGCGGACGCGTTCGCAAATCAAACAAGCCCGCGTTGGTTGGACAAAGCCACGCTGCGTGAGGGGACTGCGGTTTTACAGTTGCCACTGATTAATCTTGGGCCCGAATTTGCCATCGTCGCGTTCGCGGACCAGAATGCAAATGGTGGATTTGACCCCCAATTGAACGAGCGCATTGGATTTTCGGGGACGTTAGATCGAAGTCAGATGGAGGCGGAAGATGCCTTTGAAAAGGCGCGGATAACGCCCCCGTTCGAATCCTTTTCGGTGACGATTAATTTGCTTTAATGCGACCGCCCATGACACGATCGTTGTTATGACGATCGGTATTAAAACGATCGTCACTGAGACAATCGTCACCGAGACAATCATCGTTGTTATTTAGAACGAGATTGCATCCACGACGCGTACTCGATGATCGTCACGCGGCCATCGCGATTCCCATCCGCAGCGGCTGGACTCATCAACATCGTCGACCACTCCGACGCGGTTAACTCTTGGTCCTTGTTCTTGTCGTAACGAGAGATAATTCGCTCGGCGTACTTGATTAGTTTCTCATCCGGCTTCGCCCCTGATCCGCCCGCCGATGAAGCCGAGGTGGATGCTGCGGACGAGCTTGTGGCACTTGCCGAAGCGGTTTCGGTCGTCATTTGGCTGCCCAATTCCACTGCTTGCCGGGCCTCTTCGACTGTGATGATGCCATCACGATTGAGATCGGATCGGAAAAATTCGGCGACCGTAGCATCGGACCATTCGCTGGCAAATTCGGCCATTTCCACTTGCCCATCCCCGTTGGCGTCTTTGTCGGAAAAGAATCCCGGTGTGCCTTCGGGCAACGCGCGAGTCGAGGTGACGCGATACGATTGACGTCCGTTATAGAGATCGACCTCTTCGACCGTTTTCTTGCGATCTCGATCACGCCGGCGGCTTTCTTCGCGTTTTCGCTCAGCCTCATTAACCTCGTTGACCTCACGTCGACGGGCATAGCGAACCGCCAATTCGTCCGCCGAGAGTCGGCCATCACGGTTACGATCAAAATCCAAAGGATTGCCGCCGAAACGTCCTCGCGCCAATTCTTCTTTGGTCAAGAAACCATCGCGATCACGATCGAACTCTCGCATTCGCTCTGCGGCTTCCTGTTTGTCTTTGGCACTAATCGCCACGGACATCAATTCGGAAGCGGCACCAAAGCCCAGCAGTGGGACGGGATCGACTTCGACTCCGAAACCAGGGACCAACAATTCTGCGGTCCAGGCTTCATCGCTGCTATCGCGACGGCGATCGCTGCCACCGCGATCACGGCTGCGGTCGTCGCCGCCGCCACCTTCGCGTTCCTCACGCATTTTTTCAAACGCTTTGACAATTTTGTCCAATGGAACAGGCTTGCCAGCCACCACGCTGCTGTCGGTTTGCGAGACACGGCCAATGATAAATTGGGCAGGCCCTTGTTGTTCATCGGGATCGAGCACCCCGTTGCCATTGGAGTCGAGTCGCTCGAGCATCGATTTGGGGTCAAATCCACCGCGACTGCCACCGGGAGGCCCACCTCGGCCCCGATCAGAGCCACCACGGTCTCCGCCTCGGTCTCCTCCGCCTCGATCTCCTCCACCACGGTCTCCGCCACGGTCGTACCCACCTCGACCGCGATCTGGGCCCTGTCCCAGCGCCAGCGGGGCAGCCACGATAGCGGATGCGAGCGAAATGCAGAAAACGGCAGCGATTGGGCGTGTTGTATTCATGCTTGATTTAACCGCGGCGATGGGAAAAGGTTTCGCTGCAGATATTGTAATCAAACCTGGGTTATTCGCCCGATTCGCTGAGCGGTACTTCGCTATACAGAGCCAACATGCCACCGATCTCGTCGATCTGCTGGCGATCCTGCTGGCTGAGCGTCGAGATAAAGCTGTGGCTCGATCGAAAGCGGTCGACTTGGATGCCGCGGCGGATCGTGAGCGTCGTTTCCTTGGGGATTTTTCCGTCCGAGGCAATTCGTTGACTGAGCGTCATGCGGGCAAACGGGGGCAGCCCCCGCCGATGAACCAAGTTCAAACGCGAGGCCAAGTCGACAAACTGGCCGTATCGCACTGCCATTTCCGCTTCGCCGGGAGCTTGCGTCATGGTTTCATAACGAGCATCGCCAAACGAAATCGAATACTGGCCGCCCTCTACTTCGGGGGACGCCAAGATCCCGAGCCGCTGCTGCTGCTCGCTGGTTTCGGCCGCCGCACGTGCTTGAGCCGTGATTCGCACCAAATCTTCGGTATTGATCGTCGTTCGGGTCTTTGCCTCGCGATCGAGCAAGATCACTCGCTTGCGATCGGGATCGTAAACGGTGACGTAGCGGTCTTGGATTTCCGCCAAATCGTAAGTTAGATTGCCAGCAAACAGGATCAAATGCTTAGCGGCCGGCTTGGAGCTTAGATTTTGGTAGATTTCGGTGGTGACACGGAAATCGGCCGAGTGGGCGACGCCGCCAATCAAGACGGCAAAGACCATCATTGCGAGCCAACTTGCCATTCGGTAGCGGTGCTTGAGCATGGGAAGCATGACAATCTCGGGTACGATAAACAAAACATCGACGGATGTTTCTCTGGATTTCGAGGCATCCACCTGGACGCTTTCACCGTCAACAGCGTAGAAAATACGCCGACGACACGTCCAGACCAACCCAAACCTCACCGTTAACGATTGCGACACCGCCCCGCGCTGGGGATGCTCCGTCGCAGCGAACCGGAAAACAGGGCATGGAAACGGGTGGGGGGCACACGAATGCAGAGATTCGATTCGTGACAGCTCGGCCTCCCACGTCCAACCCAATCTTCCAACGTGTGATCTATGCCCACATTTACGTAAAGGCGATGGCCCATGCGGCGCACCCTGTTACTGATTCCACACGACATTGCCGGATTGCCAATCTTTGGCTTCGGTTGGGTCTTAATCCTGCTGGTGTTGGCACTGGTGGTTCGCGGCGTGATGATCAAGCGTCGCGGAGGCTCCGTCAGCGGTTTTATTGCAACCGAAGGCTTGATGTGGGGCCTGTTTGCGGCCGCAGTCGCTTTCATCTTGCCCAGCGTCGAACTCAAAAACGTCGATGGCGAACCGGTCGGAATGGCGATTCGCGGCTATGGCGTGATGCTACTGCTTGGGGTGTTGTCGGCCGTCGGGTTGGCAATGGTTCGAGCCAAGCGGCGGGGGATCAATCCCGATGTTATTTTGAACATGGCACCGTGGGTGTTCATTGGCGGCATCGGCGGCGCCCGTTTGTTTTATGTGGTTCAGTACCATGACCACTTTGTAGTCGACTCGTTCGCCGAAACGGTTCGCCGGATGTTGACGTTCACCGAAGGCGGTTTGGTCGTTTACGGATCGTTCATCGGTGGATTTTTAGCAGGCAGTTACTACATCTTGCGTCATAATTTACCGCTGCTGAAATTGGGCGATGCGATTGTGCCCTGTATGTTCTTGGGACTGTTCTTCGGCCGCATCGGCTGCTTGATGAACGGATGTTGTTACGGCGGTCAATGCGAAGACTATTGGGCCGCACTTCGCTTTCCCCCCAACAGTCCGGTATACCAAGACCAAGCATTGCGGGGGGACCTGATCGGTTTGCAATTTGACCCGACCTCGGGTGAGATATCCGAAGTCGCAAGCGACAGTTTGGCCGAGTTCGCGGGGATCAAAGAGGGCAGTATTGTTGAACAGATTCGTCTGGACGACCGTTATCAAGAAGGTTTCTCAAAAGATCTGCCACGCGAACAGACACCTCGCGGCGTGGTGGCGATGATCGATGGAAAAATCTATCGCTGGACGCCTCAACAACTGCCGCTGCGTGCGATTCCGGTCCAACCGGCCCAATTGATTAGCAGTGTCTCGGGAATTAGTTTGTGTGTATTGCTGTGTGCGTTGTCGTTGGTTTTACGGCGAGACGGATCGATCATGTTGCTGGGGTTCGCGGCGTACGCGGTGATGCGATTCGTACTGGAAATGATTCGCGTGGACGAACAGGGGCAATTTGGAACCGATCTGTCGATTTCCCAATGGGTCAGCATCGGGGTCTTGTTGTTGACGATCGTTGCCGCCATTTGGCTGTACGGCCGCAAACAGGATGACACGCCCAAGTCGATCGCCGAACCGACGTGATTCTCCGCAATCATGTCCGCGAAACGCAAAAATGGTATCCTGAATTCGCTAAGTCATTCGAACGGATCAAGGTAATGGCGAAACATGAGTTTCGATCGAGTACGCGAACCGGTATGGATTGACGATCCATCGCTCGACGCAGCTGAATTTCAGCGAGTGCGGATGGACGAGCTACGGCTAAACCAAGTCACTCGCGTGGCCGACGCGTTGTACCCGCTGATAACGCGGTACCAATCCAGTGCGGCGGGAGGACGCCCGTTGACGGTGCTGGATGTTTCCAGCGGCAATGGCGATCTGGCCGTGCGCTGGGCGGTCAAAGCAGCACGTGATCGCCGCGACATTCGCATTACCACCGTCGACACCAACCGTCACGCGATCGAAGAACAACAACGCCTAGCCAAACGATCGGCGGTGGAAGTACGGAGCATTCAACTGGATTGTTTTCAATCGCCACTGCCTCATGGTTTTGACGTCGTCATCAGCACAATGTTGATGCACCGCTTGGATGATTCGCAAGCGTTTCGCTTATTGCAATCGATGCAAGTTTCTTGTCAACGTGCGATGATCGTTTGCGATTTCAAACGCAGTCGCTTGAATTGTGCGTTGGTGAATGTCGCATCGCGTTTGCTGGTCCGTTCGGCGGTGTGTCGTCACGACGCGGTGGCTCGAATTCATTCATCGTTTAGCGAACCCGAGATCGCGCGCATTGCCCGCAGCGCACTGGGTCGCCCCGTTAATATTCGTCCTCTGCTGCCGTGCCACTTCGTGTTGGTCGCTGACGAAGCGGTCCAGACGGAAATGGTCCCCGCGTTTGCTTAACACAACGCCTGGGTTAATTTGGATGCCAAGGGCACGATTAATCGCTGCGTTCGGATCCTCTCAGGCGTCCAAATCGGTTAAATTATGGGGAATGGTTGCGATCGCTTTCAAAACCTCGGTTTGCTGACTATCGTTTTGGAAACGTTTTTCTCCGCTCGCACTCTCCTTCTGTTTGACCGAATCCATCATGAAAATCCTTGTAACCGGCGGATGTGGTTTTATCGGCACCAATCTGGTTCGTCACTTGTTGGCGGATACAGATCATGACGTCGTTAACTTGGATAAATTGACTTATGCAGGCAACCCACACTCGCTTGCCGATGTCGCCGATTCGCCTCGCTATTCGTTTGTTCAGGCGGATTTAGCGGACCCGGTCGTGGTCGGCGAAGTGATGCAAAAAGTCGATCCGGATGCGGTCATGCATTTGGCCGCCGAATCACACGTGGACCGATCGATCGATGGCCCCTCCGAATTTATTCAGACCAATGTGGTGGGCACGTTTAATCTGCTCGACAGCAGTCTGCGGCATTACAACGAATTGGCAAGCGAGCGGCGTGACGCGTTTCGCTTCCTGCACGTCTCGACCGACGAAGTGTATGGTTCACTCGGCGATACCGGAATGTTTACCGAAACGACTCGCTACGATCCGCATTCGCCCTATTCGGCAACCAAGGCGGCGTCGGATCATCTGGCTCGCGCCTGGAAAACCACGTTCGGCTTGCCCGTGCTGATCACGAACTGCTCGAACAACTACGGCCCGTATCATTTTCCGGAAAAGTTGATTCCGTTAATGATTATCAAATGTCTGAGTGAAGAGCCGTTGCCGGTTTATGGCGAAGGGCTCAACGTGCGAGATTGGTTGTATGTCGAGGACCACGCTCGAGCGCTCGTCACCGTGCTGACTCAGGGAACACCGGGCGAAACCTATAACGTTGGCGGCAACAGCGAACGTCGCAATATCGATCTGGTCCATGCGATCGTTGGCATCTTGGATGAAATTCGGCCGCGCGCGAATGGGGAAAGCTATTCCGAGCTAATTACCTACGTCAAAGATCGTCCGGGGCACGATTTTCGATACGCGATCGATTCCAGCAAAATCCAAAACGAATTGGGCTGGAAACCGCAGCGCACCCTCGAAGAACGCTTGCGTGAAACGGTCCAGTGGTACTTGGACAACGAATCGTGGTGGCGTGATATTTTAAATGGGAAATATCAAATGCAGCGATTGGGCGTTGCCGAATAACGATGTCGGCCGTGTTGCGTAGCAAGTAATCGCCCACGTTGTTTTGCTCGACGGATCCAGCGTTTGAGGCGGCGACGAACCTTCAAAAAAAAATGCCGTGAGCGGGGTAGTAAGCCGGGTTCTGTGACGCAAGCTTTCGCTCGCGCCGACGACCATTTATCTGTGCACGACGATTGCTCGCCGCCTCAATTGCGACCTACCCGAATGTCGGTAACGAAACGGATCGCTTCGCGGGCACGAACCTCGAAAGGCTCGCACCACTGCACTCTGTTTGGTCTAGCTCCGGATGGGGTTTACCAAGCCGATCGAGTCACCTCGACCGCTGGTGCGCTCTTACCGCACCGTTTCACCCTTACCACGCGTCAAAGTCGATCGTCGATGAACGACGATCTCGTAGGACCGTTCGGCGGTCTGTTCTCTGCTGCACTTTCCCTAGCCTCGCGGCCGGTCGACGTTATCGACCATCCTATCCTGCGGAGCCCGGACTTTCCTCCAGTTTGCCCAAAGGCACTCCAGCGATCGTCTTGCCCGCTCACGGCAAACGCACAGAATGATAGATCCACTCGCTCGCGACAAGGTTCGTCTCTAGAGTGTTTGCCAAGTTTGTGGATAATGATCGAACCAGCCCGATCGACTCGACCGCCTTATGGAACCGTTCGATTGCCCCCGGGCGTGTCGCAATTGACCCGGGCGTGTCGACAATGCCCCCAACGCGCCGCAAACCGAATCCGATTCCCTTTTTTTTCTGCCCGCCCCCCCAAGAGATGACACGCTTGAACGAGCCAATCGATTCCAACGACTTGGCCGACGCCGATCTGGCTGAGAACGACTTGGCGGACAGCGCGGGAGTGGCAGATCCGGCGGCAGAGGGCGAAGCGGAGACAGGAGCGCTTCAAAATCTAAAAATTGCCCTGGTAGGGCGTTTTGGAAGCATGACGCGTCGTGAAGCGGCCAACCTGCTGCGTTCCTATGGCGCCACGATCGTCGAACAACGGGCTGCGGACGTTGATTGGGTGGTGATCGGTGCCGACCAGTCGCCGCTACTCGAATCGGACCTGTTGAGCGAGTCGACGCGGCATGCAATCGCCACCGGGACCCGCGAAATCGTTTACGAATCCGAATTGTGGCAACGATTGGGGCTGGTCGATTTCGAGCAAACGGCCCAGCGGTACTACACGCCCGCGATGTTGGCCCATCTACTGGGGATTTCCGTGCGGGTGGTCCGGCGTTGGCAACGGTTGGGATTGATCACGCCCGTCGAAACGATGCACCGTTTGCCCTATTTCGATTTTGCCGAAGTTGCGGTGGCCAAGCGGCTAGCGAATTGGATCGCGTCAGGGGAAAGCCCCAAGGCGATCGAGCAGCGGTTGGCGCAGTGGGTTGAACTGCTGCCGGATATCCATCGACCGCTCGAACAGCTCTCGATCTTGGTCGAAGGCGAATTCGTGCTGCTGCGGCACGGTGAGGGCTTGGTCGAACCGGGTGGCCAATTGCGGTTCGACTTTGATGCCCTCGATGATTTCGAAACCGAGACGAAAGACGAAGATTTTGCAGCGGGGCATGTGTTGTCGATGGTACGCGAGGACGACACCTCGTTTCCTGTGGGCAATCGCGCGCTGGATGACTCCGACGCGTTGCTGGTGGCCGCTTATCAGGCCGAGGACGAAGACGATCTGCAGCGAGCGATCGATTTCTACCATGCGATTCTTGCGCGAGACGGACCGCGAGCGGATATCAACTTTCAAATGGGTGAATTGCTGTATCGAATCGGCGAGACGATTGCGTCACGCGAACGCTATTACAGCGCGATCGAAATCGACCCCGAGTTCGTCGAGGCCCGTGCCAGTCTAGGAATCGTGCTTGCAGAAACGGGACAACCCGAACTCGGGGTGGCCTCGTTCCAAGGAGCCTTGCAAATCTTTGAAGACTACTCCGACGTGCATTACCATCTCGCTAAGACGCTCGATTCGCTCGGTCGAACCAGCGAGGCGATCCACCACTGGACGCGTTTCTTGGAACTGTTCCCCGATAGCCCCTGGGCAGACGAAGCACGTCTGCGGCTTGCCGAAAACCCGTAATGGATCTTGCAAAAGTTCCTTTCGTACCCAAGGAAGCAGTCAGTCAGGAAACTGTAAGCCCAAGAAACAGGGAGCTTTAGCAAGCTCCACTACGTGGGAACCCCAATTTGGAGACTAAAAAAGCCGCGTGAACCTAGTACGTCCCGGCCGGCCGGCGGTTGACACCGACCAACAACTGGCTGAGCGCTTGACGCAGTTCCCGAACCTTCAGCGGCAGTCCCAACATTTTGCGATTTGGTCCACGCAGCGCGGCTTGAATCAAATTGGTTTGTCGTCGATCAATCAATAGGATGCTGGGTATACCGGACGTTGTTTCGTCCTGGGCAAACCGGTTGTAGGCATCGACGGCGTCCGCCCCCAAGTCGGCGGCGCCAAAGATCACGCAATCCGCAGGCTGCTCGTCAGCGGTAGCAAAGCGGGCCAACGCGCGATTCGGATCCTGAATGATCAGCACGCGATATCCCCGTGCTTTCAAACGGTCGCGAATGGCGTTTTGCAGCCCAATCTTTGATTCGACCAACAACACCACATAACCTTCGCCCTCGTTCGAGGGAATCTCGTCATCGTCTTGGTGTTCCGCCATCGGTTGATGGTAGTCATCGGGGCTGTTGCCGGTGATCCCGCGCTCGAGCATCGTGATCGCTTTGCGAACTTCCGCATTCAGCTCGGCGGCCGACTGGTACCGCTGGCTGACATCAAACCGCATCGCTTTTTGAACAATCTGGTTTGCCACTCCAGGGACGTCGGGGGCGTAGTCCGTCAGCGGTTTGATATCGATGAAACGGTTGACGTTCAAACGCGCCAAGCGGTCGCGAGTTTCGCTCAGTGCCGGCTCGCCCGCCAGCATGTGATAGAGCATGTTTCCGGCAAAGAAAACATCGCTACGCGGGTCGTCTTTGCGGACGCCTGAGCCACGTTCGAGTGCCGCGTAATCGATCGCCCGGGCGTTCGGACAATCGGCGATCTGTTCGGGATTATTGCGATCGGCAAGTGCCGCCAAGCCAAAGTCAACGAGTTTTGCCTTGCCGTCGGTGGAAATCAACACGTTGGACAATTTCAAGTCACGGTGCGAAATCCCCAGTGACGCGGCATGCGCAAGGGCCGACGAAATATCGCTGATCAAACTGAGCGCAAGATCCGCTGGCAGTTTTCCGCGGATACGAACCAGTTCACGAAGCGTTTGCCCCTCAACAAATTCCATCACCAAGAACGGGTTGCGAACGTCCGGGATGACGTCGTAAATGCTGACAATATTGGGATGCCGGAGCTTCAGCCCCATGCGGCCTTCACGCAAAAACTGCTCCAATTCCTTGGGCTCGTCGCGGAATCGTTTGCGGAGCACTTTGACGGCAAAAATGTTCCCATCTCGCTCGGCCCGGTAAACGCGAGCAAAGGTACCCGCACCAATCAAGTACTGGACCTTGTAGTCACCGTAAAAATAGCCGCTGCGGTCCCCCCGCAACAATTTTTCGGTCTGCAGCGTCGAAACGATCTCCGACCGCTGCATCGCGTCGATCATGGCCTCCAGCGTGACGTCGCCCGCTCCCAATTCGCTGCGGACACGGTCAACGGCGCGTGGATCCGCCAAACCATAGTCTTTGATTCGTTGTGCGAACTGATCGGGAGTCAAACTCATACAACTAGATCAAGAATGAGCGAAAAATGAAAGAAACACCGACGCAGGACGAAACCTCGGCACAGCCCTCCATTTTACACGCAACTGCAACGGATTCACAGAACGGAGGGCTCAGATTTGAGAGGGGGACCGCAGCGGCACTTCTAGATTTGCCGGTTGCAGCGAGCAAAGTGAGACAGCCCGGAAGCCAATCCCACACACAATCCGCTCGATGCCGGCGTGACTCGGCGTTATGAAATGACGCTAGTCCTTGATCGCTTCGAGGGCATCGAGGGCCGCTCGGGTTTCTGCGATCCCACCAAATTCGCGGGTGAGGTGTTTCAATCGCACCAACAAGGGGAGCGAGACTTTTTGCTTCCGGTGGTTCGTCGTCTTCGCTGGTTTGGCCGCAGCTTCCCCACCCGCCTTCTTGCCGCTTGGGCGACCAGGTTTTCCAACCTCACCCTGTTGTCGTTTTGAATTCGAACGAATGGTGCTGACGTATTGCGCCGTCACTTCGATTCCTTGTTTCTTCAACTCGGCGCTGACCTGAAGCGGCTTCGCATTGGGATGCGCCTTGTAGTAGTCACGGATCGCCTTGGCGCGATTGACACCCGAAGATTTCTTTTTAGCCATGATGAGAGTTCCAGCTTGAATGAGCAGAGGTCGCCGGTCTCGAAACAAAGATAACGCTAAGTTACCGTAGAGCAACTACAGAATCTGTCAATCTTTGTTTTCCATCGGCTCGCTGTCAAAAGCGGCTAACCGTGCACCCCGTTTCTCGCTGACCCGCCAATCGGCCAAAACGATCGGACTACATCCGAGCGACAACGTTGATTCCCAACAACGACAAGGCAACGCGAATGACGCGACCGGTCAATGCTACTAAAGCCAAACGGAGCGATGCAATCGATTCGCTTTCCGCTTTCAACACGTGACAATTGTCGTTGAAAACCGCATACGCTTTGGCAGTTTCATACAGATAGTCAACCAACGCGTTGGGGGCGTAATCCTGATGCACCGAGACAAGTGCCTCTTCAAATCTTAGCAATTTGACGGCCAGCGCCCGTTCCGCAGGATGGGTGAATTCGGTCAGCTCGGCATCGATCGAGGTCACGTCGGAATCGGTCACTCCCGCTTTTCGCAAAATGCCTTGGGTGCGAGCGTAGGCGTATTGCACATAGGCGGACGTGTTGCCTTCGAGCGCAACCATCTTATCCAAACTGAAACTGTAATCGCTGGTGCGGTGATGTGACAAATCAGCGTACTTGATCGCGCCATGGCCGACGACCTGAGCGACTTGTTCACGTTCCGCATCGTCCATCGGCGGATCAATTTTTTCGATCCGTTCGGGGTTGCAAACGACTTCGCGTGCGCGATTCACCGCATCGTCCAACAGTCCTTCTAATCCGATCAACGTCCCGCTACGTGTCTTGAGCGGTTTGCCGTTCTCGCCTAGCACAGTCCCGAAATTGACGTGAACCATCTTCACGTTTTCCATCCCAATCTTTCTCGCAACCGCAAACAACTTGTCAAAGTGCTCGCTTTGTCGGCTGTCAACGACGTACAAGATTTCATCGGGATTGAATTCTTCCAGACGATACTTCAGTGTCGCAATGTCGGTGGTCGCGTACAGAAACGCACCGTCTTTCTTGCGGACGATCATCGGCGCGTCAAATTCATCAAGAAAGACGCAGACGGCACCTTCGCTGTCGCGAGCGAGCCCCCGTTTCTCGAGATCCTCGACCACCGGTTCGAGCATCGAGTGGTAGAAACTTTCACCCAGTGTGTGATCAAACGTCACATTCAAACGGTTGTAGATGCGGTTGATTTCGTCCTTACAGTGCGGCAGGAACTTGGTCCACAACGCAATATTCTCGCTGTCACCTTGGTGCAGCTTGACGGTTTCTTGTAGTACCGCGTTTTCGACATCCGGGTGTGCGTTGGCTTGCGCGACCAATTCCGCGTCCCCTTCGACAGCTTCGATCTTTTCACGAAGCGATTCGGATTGCGCTTCGAGCGATTCGACCTTCTTCTTGGCCGATGCTAACGCCTTCTTCGCTTGCTTTTGAGCTTTTGGATCCGCGGCGGCTTGCAGCGTCTGTTCCGCTGCGGTGACTTCGGATTTCGCAGCGGTCAACTGAGCCGGAATTTGCTCGGCCGCGCGTTTGGCCTTTCGATATTCGATCAATTGATTCACGAATCGATAGAGCGACGCTAGTTCGGTAACCGGGTTCTTGGCCACCTTGTCCGCGTCGCCAAAGTGTTTGTAGCCATAGATGATGATGCCGAACTGAGTCCCCCAATCGCCGAGATGATTATCGGTGATCACGTCGTGCCCGAGAAATGCCAAGGTTCGCGCGATCGCATCACCAATCACGGTGCTGCGGATATGCCCCACATGCATCGGTTTCGCCACGTTAGGTGACGAAAAATCGACAATGACCTTGCGTTTCGGGTTCGCCAGCGAGACCAGACAACGGGGATCGGCGAGCATGTCGCGGAGCGACTGCAACAGAAACGAATCTTTCAAACGCAGGTTGATGAAGCCGGGACCGGCGATTTCAGGCGGTTCACAAACCGCGTCGAGATCCAGCTTCTCGACAATCCCCGACGCCAACTCACGCGGATTTTTCCCAATCTGTTTCGACAACGGCATCGCACAGTTCGCTTGGTAGTCACCAAACTTGGGATCGTTGGTCGAGCGGATCATCGAAGCAAACGGACTCGGGTCTTCGACGAACGTTTTAAGTGCCTCAGCAAAGCGAACACTAAACTGATTCGGGAGATGCATCGTGCAAAATTCCAGCCAAGAAGCGATGGGAAAGTTGGAAGCGTGCGGCATTTCGAACCGCAGCGAGATGAGAGGCGTCAGTGAGCTCCGCCAATCAAAAGCAATGGCGTGACGTTCGCACAACCAATGTCCATCCGGATTTCCCCGTGACTGGAAATTTGCTGGCGACGAACGTTCACAGGCTCAAAAATTCTAACGAACACCACGTTCGTCAGCCTAGGCGTTTGGTTTCAGCCCTAATTCCTCGAGCGGAATCGGTTTGCCGTCAGCCCACAACGATTCGAGATCGTAATATTCGCGAGTTTCTTCGTCGAACAAGTGAATCACGACGCTGCCGTAATCCAGCACGATCCAATGACTGTCTTGGTACCCTTCGATGCCCAGCCGTTGGTCACCGAGCGTTTTTTCCAAGACATCATCGATTTGTTCGCTGATCGCATGCAATTGACGCCGGCTCGAACCCGTCGCAAAGACAAACAGGTCGAATTCGGCGGTTTGCCCGCAAACATCCAAAACCATCACGTCTTGGCCTTTGTTTTCCAAGGCCACTTTTGCGGCGGCGGTTGCCAATTTGCGGCTGTATTCGACGCCATGAGGCCGAATCGCACGCGAAGGCTGAGCCATGGGATTTTTTTGCGCAGCGTCTTCCGGCGGAGTCGTTTTACTCGCGTTTTCGCTTGAGTTTGGCGTCGGGAGGGAAGCGTCAGCGTCTGGGGCGGTTTCGTTAGCTTTTTCTGTCATAGCCCGAAGTTTAATGGTTTTCAAAATTCTGTCACGCACCACAAGGGCAAAACGGAGTGAATATGGACCGGATTATGCCCCCCGCGCCCGGCGATCCCGTTGTATGGGCCGCTTGACCAGACACCAATGCCCCCTCACCCGTTCACCTCATTGTCCCCCAAAAAAAATCAATTGCGATGTTTCCCCCCCCATCGCCCCCTTTGCAGTCGCTGTGAATTCAAGACGTCACCGATCTATTCCCTGCAGTTTGCCGAGCTTTCACGGTGGTCTTCACTCTGGACTGACCGCTGAATACTCGGCACACCATCTCGCCCGCTCTCGGCGTGAAACTCGACTCCGTGGATTTTCCTCGTCATCAACTGAAAGGTTACGGCGGGATGCCCGTCTGAATGTCAATCAACCTCTTGCACTACGGCCAACCGGTCAACGCCCTTGCGGTTGTCGCACGTGGTCTTGTAACACGCACGGAACGATCCAGCATTTCTCGCAGAGACTCATAATGAATAATCTTCGTCTAAGTACAATGATGCTATTACCAGCCGTACTCGCCGCTGCGAGCGGATGTAGTGGAGGAGCTGGTTTTGGCTTCGGTCGCACGGTTTCAAGTGATTTGACAGGAGTGGTCCAAGAATCCGATGAAATCCAGCAGGCCGCGATCGCGGACGCCAGCTCCGCTGCGCCCCCTTCGGCCTTCACCGCCACTGACGCTTCTATCGCAACCGTCTCAGCGACAAGTCCTGCAAACCACGCGACGACGACATTAACCAGTGCCAAGTTGGCTCCTTCAAACATCGCTAGCAGAGAGACGCCTCACAAACCGGTCGGTCCCGCACTGATCACCCTGCCTCCCAATGGCGATCTCGAATCCGTGCTGGCCGCAGCCAATGGCAACGTGTTGTTGGACTTCTACGCCGATTGGTGTGGACCATGCCGCAAGCAAGCTGTGATTTTGCACGAGTTAGAAGAAACCGCTGCCGAAAACGACACGCTGATCGTGAAGGTCAACGTCGACGAACACAAACAGATCGCTCGCGAAATGCAAATCTCGAGTCTGCCCACGTTGGTGATGGTCAAAGATGGCGAGATCGTCAAGCGTCAAACCGGTCTGGCTCGCAAAGTCGACCTCGTCCACTGGATGCAATAATTCGTCGTTGCAGTTCCAAGGCCCCAGCCGCAGCGTGACGAAAGACAAAGGCCCCGGACGCAAGTCCGGGCGAGCAGTGTAAATACCACGAGCGTTCCATCGCCAAGTGATGGCAGGTGTGCGACTGTCACAACGCCACCGTTCACCGGGTCGCGGGAAACGACATTTATTTCAGATGCTGCGCACCCCGCGACTCCGTGTGGAACATTTTGTCATGCCTTTTTCGTCTTATTAACGCCAAAGCCCGGCTTTTCTTCGCGAGCAAGCATGTCCATGAATTTTTCAAATCGCCGCTGTCTGGTTTCGGGCTTCTTCGCACTTGTCAATCCGTACGCGATCACATACCGACTCGACTTATTCAGCGTTTCAAAAAACTGCTTCGCCTTTGACTTGCACTCCAGTGCTGCTAGGAAATCCACTGGCACTTTTATTTCACTCGCGACATAGGCGTTCTCCCACCGGCCATCCGCTTTGGCGGCACGAACATGCACGAGTCCTGACTCCGTCATCCGGCCCTCGCTTATCAAACGCTCCGCATGCTCTCTGTTCCTTTTGGACCAGTTGCTTCGCGTTTTTCTTGGGGTGATCCGCTGGAGATAGGCGTGGTCATCGATTGATTTCTTGACGCCGTCGATCCATCCCCAGCACAGCGTCTCAATCACGACATCGTCCCAGGTCACGCTCGGAACCCCAGTCTTCTTCTTGAATATCTTCAACCACAGTTCACTTTCGGTGGCGTGATTCACCTCGAGCCACCGGCCGAGATCTTTCGGCGATGCAAAGCTCAGGATTCTCGCGGGATCGGGTTGAGGCATGGATTAGAACGACTCTGGCATAACATTTGAAACAATTGAGTTCACTCGTCACGGACGATGGACGTTCCATTTCGGTTAACTGGCAAGTCGTGACAGGTGCAACGGGATCATTACCCGCCGTCGGGGGTGCGTTGCGCGGCGAGCCAGACATCGCATTCGCCCACGTGAGGATCACTGGGCTCTAGTTTACGCATCGCATCACGAATTCTCAATGCAGAGCAGAGTTTGAAGCCCAATACGAAAACAGTCTTGGGCTGACGGAAACTCGCGAAGCGATGGCAGGTGCGTTCCTTGCAACCGGAGGTTGGGCAGGAAGATGAAGGGGCCAGAAAGATATTTGATCGGTTCTGCTCGGTCACTCTTTCCTTCGCAAACGGCCTGCACCCGAGATTCCGCGACAGGTTAAAAAATGGAAGGTTAAAAAATGGAAATCAACATGAACGTTCAATCCCAATCCTGAACCGCAATGGCAGTCTCATTTTTCTGTCGCACCAATTTTTCTGTCTACCCATCGACCGAGCAACGACCGAACGCAGATCCCAGAGAGCCCGACACGCTTCACATGCCACCGATACCGCAGACGCAGCAAACTCGAGAAGCGACGGCAGGCGCATTCCATTCAACCGGAGGTTGGGCAGGGAGATGGAATGGGCAGGAAAATATTTGATCCATTCTGCTGGTGCACTCTTTTCGTCGCAAACCGCCTGCACCCGAGATCCCGCAAAAGGTTAAAACATAAAAGGTTAAAAAATGGAAATCGACGTGTGTGTTCAATCCGAATCGCGAATCGCAATCGCAGTCTCATTTTTCTGTCGCACCAATTTTTCTGTCTACCCATCGACCGAGCAACGACCGAACCAGGTTTACAGAGAGACCGACACACTTCGCATGCCACCGATACCGCAGACGCAGCAAACTCGCGAAGTGACGGCAGGCCCATTCCATTCAACCGGAGGTTGGGCAGAAAGATGGAGGGGGCAGGAAAACACCTGATCCGTTCTGCTGGTGCACTCTTTCCGTCGCAAACCGTCTGCACCCGAGATTCCGCGACAGGTTAAAAGATGGAAGGTTAAAAAATGGAAATCAACGCGAGCGTTCAACTCGAATCCTGAAACGCATTAGCAGTCTCAATTTTTCTGTCGCACCAATCTTTCTGTCTATCCATCGACCGAGCAACGACTGAACCTAGTTCACTGAGAGGTCAAAACAATTCACGTGCAATCAGTACCGCAGACGCAGCAAACTCGCGAAGCGACGGCATGTACGTTTCTTTAAACCGGAGGTTGGGCAGAAAGATGGAGGGGGCAGGAAAACATTGCCCCGTACTGGTCGGTCACTTTTTCCGTCGCAACCCCATTACACCCGAGTTACTGCGAAAGGTTAAAAGATGAAAGGTTAAAACATGGAAATCAACGTGTGTGTTCAATCCGAATCGCGAATCGCAATGGCAGTCTCTCTTTTCTGTCGCACCAATTTTTCTGTCTACCCATCGACCGAGCAACGACCGAACACAATTCGCTGCCAGCCCGACACACGACGCGTACCGTCAATCCGCAACAGTCAATCCTGAATCGTCCCAGCATCTGCGTTTGTTCACACCGCAAGTGACGACAGAAAGATGAAAAGGCAAAAAACGCAAAACGATAATTTTCGTTGTCGATACCTTCCATTTGAACCGCTTGCGAACAGTCCGCTTCCCCGCAGTCGCAGCGCGACGAAATGCGATAACCACACACGTGAGTCCGTGGAATGCCCGCATTTCATAATGCTGCATCTTCTTGAATTGGCAGTGGGTGATCGTTCGCTCAGTCGTTCAGGCGGGTTAGCGCCACGATGGTAGCGAAATCGCCCATGGTGACCTGCATCTCGACGTCGCCTGTGGATCTGCGGACACGCAAAACGACCTCGTCGCCGGGTTTTGTTGAACGGACGATCGCAAGCACGTCGTCTGCACTTTCGACCTTTTCATTGTTGATCGATAGAATCTCGTCTCCCGCCTCTACCCCCGCCTGAAACGCGGGGCCATCGAGTAAAACGTCAGCTATAATTAGGGCTTGAGGCGGTTCACCAAACGTCACGCCAAGCATACCGTGCTCAGGCGGCGAACCGTTAACGATCGTAACAGGACCTCCAACATTTCCCTCTCCACACCCTGCGACGGAACACAAAACCGAGACCGCAAAAAGGGCCGCGACCGTCAAATGGCTGAGTTGGAGATAATTCATTTTGTCCTTTCTATTTAGCAGGGTGGGAGCCGACGAATACACTCGGACATTTCCGATTCGGCCAGTAGTTCTATTCGTGCGACGATCAAAGTGCAGTTGTCCTTCGAACGCTCCCGAACAATGGAGATCAAATCTTGCGAGAACGCGATCCATTCGCGTACAGAATAAAGCAATTCATTATTGAGCGAATACTCGATCGCGTGCGCCGCACCTACGGGATCACGTGTAAAAGGTAAACTGTCAACAGTACGTCGGCGGTCGCTCGGAGCGACGAAAGCTTGTCCGCTTGCCCCCCGACTTCGCAACCCGACTTCGCAACCCGACTTCGCAACCCGAGTGCATGGCCCCGTTCTCCACAGCCCCGTGCACCAGATGCTCGCGCGAGCGATCCGTCAGTCAGTCGAGAGGAGCCTGCGGAGTGGCATTTCTCTCATTCGGATCCTCTTTATCGATGCGATCCACGGCCACATTGTAACCTCGCCAAACTCTTGCCAATACGGCAATTCCGACGACGGAAAGAACGATACCTCCGGAGTAGGTGAATGCTCGTTGTGGTTCAACAAGGAATTGTGACGCATAGATCGTCGCAATGAATACCGCCAGAAGCAAAATCATCAACGTTGGAAAATAGATTCGAGAGAACCACCGCAGGCCAGTAATCCCGAATCGTCGGTAGATTGCAGATTCTCTTAGATCGGGTTGCGGGTTTTCCATGTGCGCAGTTCGTCAGAAGTGCCGCTTAACGTTGAATTCACCGACCCCGCGCGGCGGATATCGATCAGCTGAAAAATGCCCAGTCCATCGGTCGAGTAGGTCGGTGCCTCTCACATGGATAGGATACGCTTTGTGTCCACGGTTTGCCCCAGATTTCTAAATGCAGTATCACAATATTTGCCCTGTCCAATTGTGCACTGCCCGATAGATCACCGCCCCCCTCTACGAACCGCGTGTCTTGTTGATACAGGCAGCCGACGAGCAACGGTTAAAAAATGGGAGGTTAAAAAACAGGAAACGGTGGCAAGGACGAAACGGGACCGAGCAACGATCCGTGTTGCTGAATGACAATGAGTGGTCCAGCATGCTGGGAACATTGACGATGGCAAATCGCACACCAATGACGTGGTGCGATCAGACTGAAGAAGGCAGAAGGACAGACGAATCGGGGACAGACGAATCAACCAGACAAAGATCAATCGAATCATTCAGCGAGCCGTGACAGCGATCGACGCGTCGTTCAACCGACGACAAGAATTGACGACCAGTTACAGGCAAAAAATAGATGACAAAAAGATGAAGACCGAAAAGTAGGCCAATCGTTTTTCCGGCGTCCCAATTTTTCTGTCGCACCAATCTTCCTGTCTACCACCCACGTTCCCCGCCGAGCACTCCTCACTCCTCACTCCTCACTCCTCACTCCTCACTCCTCACTCCTCACTCCTCACTCCTCACTCCTCACTCCGTGTCTCCGTGTCTCCGTGTCTCCGTGTCTCCGTGTCTCCGTGTCTCCAAGACCTTACCAGTCCGCAATGTGCATCGGATGGTTCGTCGTTTAAGTTGAGTGTCAGTCATGTCCAGCGCGGGTGATGAGAAACCGTAGCATTGCCTTTTCCGTGGAGCTACTGAGAAGCCGGACGGAGCCGTCGGCCATCAGGATATTCACGCCAGCATCATGGAACGAATATAGTCCGTGACTATTATTTTCGTTCACGGCAAATGCCGGCAAAAGCACAAGGTGCTGCACGTGCGTTGAAACACCCCAAGCGGCTTGATGGTGATCTCCCTTTCCAGCCGAGACTGAGAACGGAACGACGGGTTCCCCCGCGTGGTGCTTGTCGGGCCGCCCCGAGCGTTCACCTACAAGCAACGTGTTAGATAAGCCGTCTGAAAAATCAGAAAACCGTCGCGGGGGATACGTTGTCTGGTTACTGGCCGAGTATTTCGGCTCGGCCCATCCACCGAAGTCCGCAGCTGTCATGTTGGAGTAGCCTGACGACGGGGCCATCCCAACGATCGCTGCGTAGTCGGTTCGGGCCGCAGTCCCCTTGGGTTGACTAAACACCCCATTTGCATCACGCCAAAGGTTAAGATCGGGAACCACGTCCGTAGGCGTACTTGTCGACGGGCACACGAACACAGGCATCTCGATATTGATAACAGCCTGATTCTCAGGGCTCGACGCCGCCAGAGTGAGGTCCAATGCATGAAGGACGTTACCGCCTTCCAGTTGAGGCAAGATTGCAGTACGCCACGGATGGCAATGAAATTCTTCGACAAGCGTAGGGGGTGACGCACGAAAAGCACCGTTGTATAGATCGGGAATCTGCCTATGGCTTGAATGGTAATTGTGAATCGCGAGCCCCATCTGTTTCAAGTTGTTCTGGCATTGACTCCGACGCATCGCCTCGCGCGCATGCTGGACTGCGGGCAATGAGAACGCGAGAAGGATCACGATGATCACAACCACAACAATCAGCTCGATAAGGGTCATGGCGTTTCGCGGTCGTATCATGCACCCAAACTCTGTTGACGAACAGCTAGAGGTCACTCGGCACGCATGGCAACGTGACCATCAGCAAATAGTTTCCTACGTAATCTGGTGCTCTGGCATAGTGCATATCACACGTTCCACCATGATTCACTGTCGAGCACTCTAGTCCGAAGGATTGTATCGCCGGCAGAGTCGAAAATCAAATCGATCGCGAGTAAAAATGGGCAGCCCTGCATTAGATGCAGACACCCGGATTTTGAATCGCCGAACGCCCCGACGTTCCGTAAGGGGCTCGGTGTTGACGAACGTTCCAAATTAACTGGCAGCGACTAAGGGATATCCTGACGACCAGACAATCTAGATCACAATCTCCAATGCAATTACGGGTTCTTGCGATGGCTTGTTCGATGGACGATTTACCAATTGAACCGGCGTCACAAACGTTCCGAATACTCCCCAGCGCGGGACCGAGCCATAATAGACCGAGCAGACTCACGAGTCGGCAATCTTCGGCTGGCGCATCGAATGCATCGGAAGTTGGCGAGGCCGTGCGACGACTAATGTTGATTAGTGACGATTCGAGTGCCAGCAAGAGAGAACACTAATCTTCGCTAATCGCACACCAATGACGCAGCACAATCAGACTCAAAAAGGCAGAAGGACAGATGAATGAAACCGGACAAAGATCAATCGAATCATTCAGCGAGCCGTGACAGCGATCGACGCGTCGTTCAATGGACGACCGCAATTGACGACCACTTACAGGCACAAAAATGAATGACAAAAAGAAGGAGATCGAAAAGTAGGCCACTCGTTTTTCCGGCGTCCCAATTTTTCTGTCGCACCAATCTTCCTGTCTACCACCCGCGTTCCCCGCCGAGCACTCCTCACTCCTCACTCCTCACTCCTCACTCTGTGTCTCCCTGTCTCCCTCCCACCCGCTCGTCTTCAAGCCATTTCCAGTCCGCAACGTGCACCCCATGGTTCGCCGCTTATGTCTCGGTATTTCGCGGTTCACCGTCAATGTTGTAATCGAATGGGTTTTAGAAGGAGATCGGAAAGGGTCCGAATCGTTGTGCAAGCCGACGTTGCCGACCAGATTCGTCGTTCTGATAGTCAGATCGAATTGGTTGATGACAAAGGCAATCGTGTTGGGATAGTGCGTCGCCCTCCCACCAAAGAAGCAATCGAATACGCAAAATCCCGCATCGGTAGCACGGAACCCAAGTGTTCCGTTGACGAACTGATTGCGAAGGTGGAGGCGTTGTAAATTATGTCGTCGTGCTATCCATGAAAGCAGTAGAGGATGTATTGCGAATCAACATGGCGAGCGGTACGAAATCGGAGGTCCTCAATGTCAAGCGAGTGTAAATTCTTGGCAGCCGAGACCAACTGACACATCACGGGGCGTTAGCGTTCCACCGGGCATCTTGAACAGAGGCCTTGAGCTTCGGCTAATCACACGAGCCACGCTGGTTCTCAGAACGCTAACCATTCAACAAGATACAGGCTCAACCTCCGCCCAACGCGAAGTCAAAGCCTTACTTGTTATCCGCCTTCTTGTTCGCGGTGCTCCGCCCCGGCGTCACGACGCAAGTCCACCAAAACGACAAACTTTCGATGCAGCCGAAAGTGATCGTGTAGAACATACCGGCAGAGACCCACGCAAGTTCCCCCGCCTCCTCCATGCCAAAGGACTTGTAAAGGACAGCGGTGGCAAATGCAAGAAGTGCAGCTAGCACGACAGCAATTCCGAAACGCCGCAATGAGCGGAATCGCGGCTTGTTCCTTGGGATAGTGCAGATGAAGGCCGCCGTTGCTGCCGGGCCTACAGGCTCGGTCAGTCCGACCGATAACGCACGCAGCAATAAATCGATCGCAATCACGCTCGCGAACGCAAGAGTGTAGAGTCGAACGTACGACAGAAGGGATGAATCGTCGGTAGACCGGATGTCAGCAGTCGTAGCGAATTGCGTCATACGCAGATGCCTTCAGTCGGGGAACGACCGCGATGTGCGGGCAGGGACGGTTGGTGTTCCACTTGTGAAAACTTGCAAGCCGTGCTCCGTGTGAATGGCTTGGCTATCCGCCGGTTTCTCGCGGGCCATGGGTGGTAGTGAGTTCGTCCGCGGGAATGCATCGAGGCGGTGAGACACCTAGATAATCAGCGAATTGCCCAGCGATGGGGAACACAAAGTCAGCAGAGTCGTCGTCAAATGGGGCCGGTATCACAAAAGGCTCATCATCGGGAGCAATTGAGAAGTTGTAAAGTGTCTTGGCGCAAATCTCTTCAAACAGGTATTGATGCGTCAGACGGTGGTCACCACGAGCCTCGGCTCGAAGCGTCTTGTTCCGTATCGACTGGAATAGCGAGTAGCATTTTCGCCAGGATTTGGGTGTTGAAGCGTAGCGTTGGAGTTTGCGGTATGTCGAAAAACGCTTGCCGCAATGCTCCGCGAAGTGATCAAGGACCGCTACGATTTGGTCGGGTGTCGGCGTCATGGTCTTCGTCGGGTAACGGTGGACGTCACCGCGATTGAGCGGTTGACGTCGTGATGGCCAAATATAGATAGGCCCGATCTGCGGACGAGTAGAACGGAGTCTCTCGGATGTTAGGATACGCTTTGTGTTCACGGTTTGCCACAGATTTCTCCTTGGGGTTTCACCATATTTGACCCTTGTCCAATTGATCACCGAACCCTTTCAGAACCAGACTGGCGCCGCCGGCGCATCCGGCTCCCAGACGACACCTCTCCCCTGAGCTCAGTTCGCATTATTCAATCGCGATCATGTTCACCACACGAGCACCCAGATTCGCGGAAATTCGCGTGATTCGTGGCCAACAATGCCCCCCAATCGCTTGCCCGCCAATCACGCCTATCATCGCGAAGGAGCGCTGCATGACGGAATTGCCGAGGGACAATCGCGCCGCAACCAACGACTTGAGCTAACCGCGGAACCAGCGGCAATCGACGACTTGTTGAACCATGTACACAAATCGATGCCCCCTGAGCCCAATAAAATCATCCTCCCCTGATGCCCAAAAACAGGCAAAAAAATGGGTGACAAAAAGATGAAGATCGAAATACAGGGCAGCCACCACTGCGCCTCAAAACATTTTTCTGTCGCACCAATCTTTCTGTCTATCATTCGTCATTGCCTGGCACGCGTGGACACAACAAATCCGTCTATACCGCGTTCCCCGCCGAGCACTCCTCACTCCTCACTTCTCACTTCTCACTTCTCACTTCTCACTTCTCACTTCTCACTTCTCACTTCTCACTTCTCACTTCTCACTTCTCACTTCTCACTTCTCACTTCTCACTTCTCACTTCTCACTTCTCACTCCGTGTCTCCGTGTCTCCGTGTCTCCGTGTCTCCGTGTCTCCGTGTCTAGCTTCCCACCCGCTCGTCTTCAAGCCATTTCCTGTCCGCAACGTGAATGTCGTGGTTACCCAATTCATGTCCCGCCCAAAGTATTTCTTTGTCCAAGTACTCGAAGAAACACTCGCTCAGCCATCGTACAGATTACGACGGGAACGAGCATTACAAGCAAAATTTCCGTGAACTTCCCTGGCAACGGAATTGGGTACAGGTAGTCCACAACCATGTGATTCACTGGTATCGCAGTCGTGCCGAGTATGTATCCGCCAAGTAGACGGCCAGGCAATGTAATCCAGGACCTGCTGGCAGTGCTGGGAATCCCGTTGAACCATCCAATCAGCAAAGCAAAGACAAATGCCGGCACAACGTTTTGAAGCACTGCGGTCGGCGATCCAACGTAGACGGAAAGATCGTTGCCTGTGGATGCAATTGCGGAAAGTTCAAATGCAATTGTTGCGGACACCGCAAACGGCACAGCCCAAGTGCGCACCTCCGGTGCATCAACGACAACAGCTTCGTAAGGATTCTGAGTCGACATGACTTCGTCGGGTAACGGTAAACGTCACCGCGATCGAGCGGTTGACGTCGTGATGTTCCATTTTACCAAGACCAGGGCACTGTTTGGTTACCCTCGGCAGTTTGGGTACACAGTAGCACCAGGGTACGTGTCCAGCAGATCGCCACACGCAGGGACACGCCGCAGTATACCGTGAAGCTTGCTTTGTGATTTTATGGACTCAAACCCGGGAAGGCATTCACGGCAAAGTCGCAAGGGGACATCTGCCGTTACGTCCGATCCATGTGTTTTACTCTTGGCAGGCCGGATTGCGGCTGCAAGTACAGATAATTGAGTAATTCAATGTTCTATTTTTGTCAGGTAACGTCCGCGATAACCGAGTCGCGGCGAATGAATATCAATTGCCGAAACCGTCAACTCCGCGACTTCGGCTCCTCGCCTGCTTCTGCTCGCATCCATCTGTGAAACGAATATATCACGCCCGCAATCATGCCGCCGGGCACGGCCATAAATCCACATGCTAATACCGTAACAAATTGCGCGATTAGGCAGTTGGTTACGAGACTGAGATTCCATGTTCCCTTAGTAACATAAAAATAGGCGAGAGTCACGCCAATCGCAATGCAGCCGCCGTACACAAGTCCGCCAACGAAAGCTGCCCATGCACCATTGAAAATTGGCCTGCTGGCGAGTGAGCTGTTCCGAGGTAATCTGCAGAAGGCGCGAATGATGAATGTGAAGTGCGAAAGTGCGTACGCCACACCTATTGCCACTGCGCCGAGTCCTACCGCATCGGATCTCGCTGTTAGCGAGACCACCAGATACGTGGCGCCAACCAACACCGTGCTTAGCCAAGCGGAGATGCATCAATCACGTCGGATCAAGGTTGTGCCCCAACATTGAGTAGCAGAGCGGGGGACGGAGAGTTGATGCCCCATTAAGCAAACGCCACGAGCGTCCGCACGTGCATGTCATGGTCCCGCCCGATCTTCGTATTTGTGTGGAGACAATCGTCGAACCACTTGCCGAACTGTATCGATCCATTTGGGCGGCGGTTCGGGGAGATCAAATATACCGCCTTCGTAGACCGTTAATCCAGCATGAGCTGTGCGCAGGAATGCGAAAACGTGCTCTATCGCCGATTCATCAGAATTGCTCACCAGTTGCATCGTCACCATGCACGTCGCTTTCTTGAGACGCGAGATGATGGCATCACTATCGCGTCGGTTCTCGGCAAAACCGATCAGTAGATCAATATCGCCATCGAAGATGTTTGATCCGCGGTGCGACACGTCCACTAGAATTTCGCAATCGTGGTCACCGCGTAGGATCGCATCGCCATTAAGCCGATAGGAATCATCGGTCGCACGCAATCCGTCTTCCAGGTCAGACAGGCAAATCGATACGCCGTCGTCGATCACGAAGCGGTCATATGTCGTCATCTAATTACTTGTGGTAACGGAAGCGATGTGAGGGCCGCGAACGGTGATAGAACCACTTTGCAAAAACGCTGCCGCCGCTCCGTCACCATCGCATGATTACCCGCCGTCGCGGAAGTTGCCACGAGACAGATGGAAGTATGAGGATATTAGACGGAATCCAAAGAGATCGGGTAGAACAAAGAGTACCGGCAAGAAGTAGATTGCAGTTCCAAAGCACCAATACGCGTCAGTGCCCAATTCTAGGGCAATGTATCGCGAGCAGAGAATTAAGCAACAAACTAGGGCAGGAAGCAAGAGCAGCAAACGCATCGAAAAACGCGGGAACTTGATTTGCGTCATCGTCCCCAATGATGTCAATGCAATTAAAATCAAGATGGCGTTTGCGACAACCGCACGGAGCGAAAGGTTCGAGGCTTCTGAAGTAGCGTCAGAGCCACTAAACGCGGGAGTGAACCAAAGCGGCCTGGGATCCGGACGAATGTAACGAAAAGGCCAACCGATAGGGTTCGGGTACTCCTTAAGCGTTGCGTAACGCTTAGAACCTTCAACAGGACCCGTTCGGGTGTAGGTCGTAATGGTAAGCGGCGGAGGAAAGTTCAACCACGCTGCAATGCTGAGCCAAAGAAGAATCGCGAGCCATGTAAACAAGGTCCATCGAAAAGGGTTAAGCAAGGTACTCAATTCAATCGGATAAGGTTGGCGGTAACCGGTCCGCCGCCAAGAAACTCTGATTTCAATACCCGCGTGATCGGCGACTCCGGTTGACCGCATGGAGATCCGCTGCCTGCCCCCATTCCCACGGGATCAATGAATGACCATTTCATTGTCCTTCACCACGATAACGAGTCGCGACAAGTCCGCTGGAGTCGAAGACAACAACGATCGTAATTTCAGGTGACATCCACTGGAGGCGCCGATACTTGCCGTATCCCATCTCCAGTTTTTCTTGCTCGCTAAGGCTGTTATTAATGACATAAGCCCCAGTTTCGCCAACTACGCCATACTCGGCATTGTCGGATCGTGGTTTCCCAAGAATTCGCTCGACATCCGCTAGTGACATACCTACATCGATTTGAGCATAGTTCTCCGCAGTTACTCGCGGCCACAATGAAATCGCTGCAGGAACGAGTAACGCAATCAGCAACAATGCGCCAAGCACAATGACCCAGTAGAGAAACTTTGTCTTCTTTCGTTTCCGCAGATGCGTCATTACTTTGAGCTATTCACTATTGGCGGTTGCACCATTCTCAGTCGGGGAACGTTAGACATCATCGAGTCGCCGCAATTTTAGCTTGTGTTCACGAAACCATCGCGCCGGCGATTTGGGTGCATCGTATTGGTTCCCCGATGTTTTGCCGCTTGCCGCCTGTTGATTGTAGCGAGTCGATTGACGCGATCCAAATCCTCGTTCTTCGCACTGCCTGCGCACAGTACAGCCGTCTTCACAGCACAAAAAATGGCAACGAATGAAACCACAGATGAACGCCGATGAACACAGATTACCTCCTAACGCATCCGCGTGAATCCGATTTTATCTGTGGTTCCCACTTCTCAAGTTCCCCATTTTGCAATCCGACACTCGTCACGTTTGCAGCACCAAAAACATCCTCGGCTTCCATCCGCCATACCACGTTGGACCGCCAAGTCCAATTCATCGAATACTGATTTCCAGTCTGGGAACGGTGGAATTCACGAGGATCGCGCGATCGACGTTCTAACGACCAAAAAACCCAACTCGCGATCTCCTGTGCAACTCTCTGGTTACCCGCATTCTTGATCGGCGCTATAGCCATTCGCTAGTCGGGATGCGACGTATGAATTGCAACACCAATTTCGGCGTCCTAGTTCGCACGTCCAAAACTCGGAACTCATAGTGTCCGTTCTTAATTTCATCGTCATTCACTCCATCGAAATCAAAGTTCGAGCAAAACATCGATGAGAGTCGTGGTGACGAAAGATGCAATTCGCCAGCCATTCGCATCAGCAAGCCATGTAGCTTCTGACCCCGCTCTGGAATCAGGGTGTCTGCTTCACCCTTCAAGTACTGAACCCCGGTGCTGTTCAACCCGAGTGAGCGGTTCCCACAGCGAGGACAGTCCACCAAGTCAGCGTTCTCGTTGTCAAGTTTCTCGGATAGCACGTAGCGAGGACTCATCGTCGCCGCCTTGATGCGGTCATCTCGCGAAAACCGGTTTCCGCAGTTGGTGCATGCCGGCGGATTGTAAAGAAACGGCGTAGGCAGTGGAAAATCGACGATCTGACACGTATTGCATCGGTACAGTGTTTGATCGAAACAGAACAGCGGCGATTCGTAGCTACATTCACAGAGCATGGACGCTTCACCCGCAGGCCATTCGATATTGTTTGAGCTTGCAGTCAATGTTTCCTCAGTCGGATAATGTTGGCATCACCGGGCACGCAGAGTGATGCTTCCATTTGTGAAACCGCGCCAGCCGTGCTCCGTGTGAATGGCTTGGTTATCCGCCGTATGATTTGAGCACAATCGGGTCAGTCGGTGCTATCGACAGTCGAAAAATTGGTCGCCAGCCGCTTTCCCTTGCGTATGCCAAGAGGTCGCGGCCACCGTAGGGAACGAGCATTCCAAAGTTGGTTTTCGTTTGACTTGTCACGACGGCATCGAGAATAAGTGGTTCGTACTTGCCATCAATTTGAACGAAAATGTCAATTCGATCTCCGGCAGAGAACGAGGATGTGTCAGCCGTCGGAGTTCGTCCAATTGCCTCGTGGCTGTGTGGAATGAAATAAGGTCGCGTAAAGTCAAACGCAACCTGTCGGGAATCGGCAAACGAGTGTGCGAAGGCCCACCACCCGGCCTCGAACGATACACCGACCATACACGCAGCGATAGCGATATCTCGAATAAACCGGCGTGCTTGAGCCATCAAAATCCCCTTTCGGATTGCAGCATCGCAGCATTTGGGTCGTTTAGTAACCGATCGAACGTTTGCATGCGCTGCCTTTGTTCCATCCGGTCAATTGAATCGTTAAGGCGTGCGGCGCGAACCAGCTGTTCACGCGCAAGCTCGTCGCGAACTACGGACGCTCGCTGTTGAGCAGAGCCGTCATGCACTTGGTGTAAAGCGTTCATTTTCGCTTCGTGATATTTCCAGCCGAGAAAGAATGCAGCAACGCAGAGCGGAAGCGCGAGCAAGAACCGCAGGCCAAATTTCAGTTTCCGCATCGAGTCAGCGTGCCTCATGAATCGAGTATTTCAGCCTGGGAACGGCCGCGATAACCGAGTCGCGGCGATTGATTTCCCATTGTCAGAAACGACGACTCCGCGACTTCGGTACGTCGCATGGTTCGCCGCCGATCCCGGCACTCGCGTTCGCGCGATAGTCAGCTATGAAACAGTCCGAGATCATACAGTCCGTAAGCGATAAAAACAACGAAAGCCGTGACGCCAAGCCAAAACCGAATGCGGTCCGAACTACGTGCAGCATAAATCGCGGTCACGCCAATGACAGCGTACAAGACGACATTGGTCAGTGTATGCGGGTTGTCGGCACGGTTCCACAGATCGTTCTCAAGCGAAAACAACGGAACGGCAATCAATAACCCAAGCGACATTAACGATCCAAGTAACGCGACAACGCCGAACGCCCACAGCCCGAACGTCGCAGTAGAACGCCGAAGCGATTGGAGAGTAATTCCGCCAGGATTTGCGTCGGTGTGAGACTCTTGATTTGCTGTCATGCGATCAGACGTCGTGTTCCACGAATTGTAACAAATCAAGCCAATGCGACGTTTCCGGATGAGCGATCCACTCCAGTCGGCGAACGTTGGCCATCAGCGGGTGGCGTAAAACGAATCAACCATTGCCAAAACGCCTGACACGCAATTCCGTTGCATGCCTTTGTTATTCAAATTCCTGAGGGCAGAGACGCGAGGCATGGCAGTTGACAATTTTACGCATGTAAGCGGAGACACGCCAGCACTCTGAGAACAGCTCGTTTTCCAAGTCAGCCCAATACCAGATTGAATGGGCGTGCAATTCAACATCGCGGTCAAGCCAATCCAGCACAGCAAGCCATCGCGGATCAGACGTGAGGTCGGCGTCCAAGTCTTCAAACGACTGCAGTATTGTTTCCATCAGAGTAAAGCGTTCGTCGTCCGTCAGTCCGCCATCGCGATAGAGCGAAAGGTATTCGTCGATACGGTCTGGGTCTGCGATCTCCCATTCCCAGTCTTGCATAGAAGGATGGTGCGGCACACCTAGTCGGTTGGCGAGCGACGCGATCGCGTCAGCAGTTGGAAATCTCCATAGATGCTCCGGAACAGACATGGATCTTCAATCGAATAACGGCAGAAATCACGAAGTCGCCGGGCACGATTTCCATTTGGCAAAAACGCGTGATCGGCGACTTGCGTGCATTTCATTGTTCCTGTCAGTCGTTGCCAGCCCCTTTTGTGAGCAATCCGCGAATATCTTTATTCCATCTCACGATGAATTCGTCATAGTCTTGATCGCTGTCATATTGCAATTCCTCGTGTTCGAAGCAGTAGAGTCCAGGCAACAATTCACCGGATTTGGACAGGAGGTACCCCATAGAGTCGCCGTTACTCCAATCAATGAACGGATGGAATCGACCTTCGAGTTGCGGGTGTGTTTTCACGTACCACCGCTCAGTAGATTTCGTCAAATCAGCAATTTGCTTGACGGGTACAATGAACCAGTATTTCTTGTCGCCGGCGTCAAGACTACAGCCGTTGCAAGCGGCATAAAGATTAAATAATTCGTTTGGGATAACCCTGGGTATTTCCTTTCTCACCGACTCGATTTCCTCGGGGGACGCTGGGGGAGCGATGAAGAGGACGAATTCAGAGGAAATCTTTCCGTGGTGGAATTTTCTAATCAGCTTCACGTAGTCCATCATCTACCTTGCCAGACAGGAACGACCGGTGATGTGCGGGCGGCGAACGATGATTGAACCACTTTGCAAAAACGATGCCGCCGCTCCGTCACCATCGCATGGTTCCCCGCCGTGTGCGATTGCAGAAGCAGGTCAAATTTTAACAGGTTAGGTGTCAAGATCGGGTTCGTGACCAAGGCTCTTGATCCACTTTCGCATTCGGAATGCATAGACGATTGAAAGGCCAACCATTCCGGTGCCCATCGCAAGCGGAAGAGAAGCGTTTCGACCACCCTGCACGCCGAAAGCAAGGAAAATGAGGCCCATCAGGCCAAGCAGAATGCTAGTTAGGTAAGCGTTGCCCCGCTGGGCCGTTGCAGTTTTACGACTGCGGTCAATCAGATAGTTCAGTGTATTCACGCTTTCCACACATGTCGCGGTACAAGCAAGTCCATTTGTTGTGTCAGTCAGACACTCATGGCAAAGTGCCTTGTTGCAATGCTTGCATATTCCAACAGCGGCGATGGCGTCGTGGTTAAAACAGTTCATATCAGTCGGGTAACTGTACGGTTCAGCGGGCGGCGGCGAACGACTCGCAAGCAGACGAAAAAACAACCTCCGCCGCTCCGTCGCAACCGCTGGTTGTCAGCCGCCACTCGATCAAGCGGGGGAAAACACACCCGATAAGATCATACGATCGTAGAACTCAACGGTCAATGTATCAACAACGACAGCGATGTCTTCCGGGCTTTCCAAAAGCGATGGAACATCAGATGCAGCAGCAACTAAAATTGCATGCCTTTCGCAGAGTTGCGCAAGCGAAGCCCCGACCAAGTATTCAGCGACGCAACGAGTCGATGGGGCAAAGCGAAGTGGTTCGTTAGTAACGGACAGTGTAGTGAAGTCGTCGCCCATGTCATACACGGATGTGACCTGGGTCTCGTTTTGGGAGAGATCCTCTGTTTTAGCGAACAAAGATGTAAGGAATGATTGCTTGGATTCATGAAGCATCCGTAAACCGACTGTCGTGACCGCGACGCCCTCGGATCTGTTGACAGTGCAAAGCTCACCAGCGTACCCGTACCTGGCGGCATCTGCCTTGAATGCAATAAGGTCATCATGAAATTCTTGCGGGGTGTCGATGATCCTGCAAAGCTGGCTCAACATCGGAACAGGGGCGTCAAAAACCTGCGTTACCCAATGCTTCAATTGCAGTTTTATCGCGAACCACTCAATCGCACCACGGACTGGAGATCCACAAACACGGCGAAACTCGCCGAGACCAAGTCTTGAGTAATCCGCAACGTATTTCCCTGCGAGTGTCGATCCATTTGCGAATCGCTGGCCGGGTGGGTCATAGGGATTCAAACTAGACATTCTTTGGTCGGATAACGTCCCGGATCGCGGGGACCGGGAGTTGAGCATCCATTCGTGAAATCTAACCACCGGTCCTCCGTTGAATCCGTTGGTTATCCGCTGTCTTGGGATACACGCCTATCATCGCCGTGTACCTGGCAAGAACCCTAACACGCCAAGAGCAAAACCAACCACCCCCACGCACATGGGCAAGAACGCCCAAATCATTCCAATTACAGGGCTAGGCTGTACTGGCGGTGCACCTGGGGAGTAAGTAGCAACGAAGTAAAGGCCAGAAAGCATACCAATAATGATCGCGCTCCCAAAAAAGAACAGCACCGTCCACAGTAGCGTAAATAGGGTCACCCTCACAGCGGTTAGGATGCGTCTGGCGATTGTCTTTTGTGCTTCCTGGTCCGCATCGTCGGCAACTGGGGTCGCGTATGGGTTGTGCTCAGGTGACATATCGTTGGACCATTGACGCGGCACGCAGGCATCCGTTGATCTGACAAGCGTTATTCGGGAAAGTCAATTGCAGTCGGATAACGGTGGACGTCACCTGGGACGTCGAGTTGAGTTGCCATTTGTAAAAAACGGATGCCGACCTCAGTGTGCACGGCTTTGTTATTTGCAGCTTTGGATTGCGGGGGCGATGTCACGGTAAATCTTCCGAAACCAGGTCACCAAACAATTCCTCACGTGGAGAACGATACCAAACTACGAGTTCGTAGATGCCGCTGCAAGAGAATAGCAGTTTGCCGAGCAGTGAAACCGAGAAGCCCGTCGCGGTGAATGACATCGCAATCCCGGTCAACGCAAGTAGAAAGTAGATAATGAGCGGAATTGCCGCCCAGCGTTGTTGGAACCAAGTAAGTGCAGCGAACAACCCAACCGACAGCCAGAAAACACCGAATGCACTTGAGCCGTCAACAAACGATCCGTAGGCAACTACGGGTGCGAAAAGTGCAAGCAGCGGAGTGAACCACCCGATGCCCCATCCAGGGAAGCGAAATGTCATGTGAGTAAACGTTGTGTCGTAGACAGCAAGAATTCCAGTCGGGGAACGGTAGGGTTTTGCGGGCGGCGGCGATTGGCTTGCAAGCAGATGAAAAAACAACCTCCGCCGCTCCGTTGCATCCGCTGGTCATCCGTTTGGTCATGGCATCGTTCGGTCGAACCAATCCGCCCGATCGGACGCGGCGTGACGCAAACCATAGATCGAGGGAACACCATCATCAGAAGCAAAGACAACAACGTAAGGAAACCGGTCAACGAGTGCGCCACGGAAATCACCGCCGATCCGACCAAATGAGTCAGGACGATCGGCGACATTGCGTATCGCAGACCGCACGTTAGCTCGGGAGCGGTTGCCGAGCGTGGAAGCGATAGAATCGTAGTAAGAACAAGCAGTAGCCAAGTCGACGGCGAAGAATGGATGGTAGCGTTCAGTCGCCATCGACACGTCGCCATACTTCGGCAGCGTCAATTGCGATAGAAGGGTCCGCAAGCATTTCGTCACGCCGGCTTTGCATTTCGGCAAGCTCGTCGGGCGGTAGCGTTAGCGGTGCCGAGGAAGCCAAGTCGTCCCAGAGTTGCGTTACGATCGCGAGCTTCTGGTTGGGCGGTAGAGAACGAAGTGATTCTTGCAGGGTCATGGTTGCGTCCTGTAATGGAGAAGCGTTCATTGTACCACGCTAAATCCCCGTGGCGAATAGGCGAAAAACGCAACGGAAACGCCAGAGTCTACGTCAGCGAGCTAACACGGACGCACCCAGTTGGCGAACACCAGCGATAACCGGGGAAAGTGGGTGGAGCGGAGGCGGGTAAAATACCGAAGGCAACCCGCCGTAGCGGAGAGCACACTTCCTCCGGTTCATCGCAATAGTTACCCGCCTTCTGGAGATTGATTGGTAGACGATTCAGGGAGTAGGCAACGAACTCTACGGACGAACGGACGCGGGAAAAGAATCGCCAGTGGGAACGCAATTACATCAATCCCATCAAAGATCTGGATAAGATTTGACAATGCTGTGGCAACTGCTGCAATCACCAGGACTGTGGCAAACGCGATTGCGTCCCACCGATCGAAGACAAAAACACCCCTTGCTCGTGCAAAGACCAGAAAGGGGACCATCCCAATGATGAACCAAAGCGAGTACAGGGACGACGTGTCGGGAGATAGCGACTCTTGCAGAAAGCCGGCGATGCCCGCAGCAACAACGAAGAACAATGTCGCGACGAAAGCTTCGCCTATCACAGTCGTCCAGGATTTGTTTTCGTTTTCAATCATTGACTAAGCCGGATAACCGTAGCGATGTGCGGGCGGCGGGAGTGAACTTGCAAGCAGACGAAAACGGCGACCGCCGTCGCTCCGTCACCATCGCGTGGTTCAAGCAAGCCGCTATCGCGGCGGGAGTAAGTTTTTCGATTTCTAGTGTAGCCGATTCTCGAGGCGCAGCCATGTTTTCTTGTTGTTTTTTACTCTCTCAACAAGGATCTACCATGGTTAACAACGATCACCTCCCCGCTGCATCTCGTTACTTCGACGGCAAGCTCTATCAGAACATGAACGAAGACCTGCAGCTTGCCGGTATGAGCAAACGCACCGTGCACGGCTACCTGCGAGCCGTGCGACAACTGGCCGACTACTGCG
>NZ_BAABGA010000059.1:0-2303 GCF_039541335.1 Novipirellula rosea
CTCGGTTCCCAATCACATTGTCGTCTGTCTCTTTTTACAAGTCAATTCCCGGCGGCAACCGGGGCAACTCTGAAAGGTCAATTGAAAATGGCAAGGAATCGAAAATCACGTCGCCAGCAGCATGGATCTGCATGGCACTGGAAACAAACGGACTGCTGGTACTACACTCCCTCTGGAACCAAGAAGCGGCAAGCTCTGTTTGACGAGGCTGGTGAGCGTGTTCGTGGGAAGGACAATAGAGAAGTCGCACAGTTGGCGCTGGCTCGGATCAAGTTGGCTGAAGAACTGTCGCCAGCGGGGCCGGTCAAATCGCGAGAATGGACCGTTGCACAGGTTTGCGAAATCTATTTGAGTGATCTGACGAAGACTGCGTGCCCAGAGTGGGTTGTGCAGTGCAAATACTGGCTGAATGACTTCTGCGGGTACTGCGGCGCGCTGACGGTGCATGAACTTAAGAAGAAGCACCTGAGAACCTGGCTCGAACGACACAAGACTTGGAATAACAACACTCAGCGAAATGTGATCGGATGCGTGAAAGCGGCATTCAACTTCTGTTGCAAGTTCGATGACCTCGATGCGAATCCGGTATCGAGCTATGAAAAGCCTGCAGCAACCGCTCGGGTGACTTGTTTCAGCCCTGAGGAGGAAACGCAGATCTATGCGGCAACAAATACTGCCCATGCGTTGTTCTTGAAGGGGTGTATCTTGACGGGCGCGCGGCCCTATTCCGAACTGGCGGTCGTGACGGCGGACCATGTTGTCGAAACACCACACGGGTTGTTCTATTTGCTGAAGGCGCGGACTCCGGATGGTAGTTTCGGGCATAAGGCGGCTAAGAAGACCGGAAAAGATCGGAGGATCATGCTTTGTGACGAAATGGAGCAGATTACTCGGCGACTAATTTTGGCGTCACCGAAGGGATCAGGCGTTCCGTTGTTTCGGACGATGCGTGGGAAGCCTTGGAGTCAGTCAAATGGCGTTCAGCAATTCAGTTCGCTGAAGAAGAAGCTGGAACTTGCCGAAGATCGAGTGACTTACACGTGTCGGCACACGTTCGCAAAGCGAACTTTGTCAGGTTACTACACCGGCAAACCAGCCGGCATCGAAGTGCTGGCCGGTTTGATGGGTAACACGCCGAAACTTTGTTGGGATCACTACGCTCAGTGGGCTGACGACTACAACGATCCGCTTTGGGCGGCACTTGGAAAGACGAAGAAGAAGCGAAAAGCTGGTTGATTCGCCACGAGATCGAAAAGGTCCGATCAAGACTCAGGATTCAGTGGACTTTTTGCTAAATTGGAGCCGTTTTTGCGTCATATAAGATAAGGCAAACAGCTTATCTCTCATCGAACCCGCTCAAGACAATCGCTCAGCTAAACTGAACCCAAAAATGCGGCATATATGATGTGTAGTGTTATGGCGATCATGCCAGTTTTTAACGTCCGGTGCGTGCATTGAGCTAAATTAACGCCCGAAACGCGGCATATTACTTGAGGGATGTTTATCCATTGAACATGTCTAAAAGTCTCTACTGAATTTCACCAACGCTCCGTTTTCACGGAGCGTTGTCTTTTGCGCACAAATCGGGTTGCCGAATTCTGGTGAGCAGCCTGCCCACAGAAAATTATCGCTCGCAGATTGATTGCGTTACTGATCTCACGGAACGCTGGGCGCGTTGCCCACGTGCGTCCGCTGGATCATCTTCACAGGAAGCAAAACAATGAACCATGATCTTTCTAGAATGGGTGCGGCTAACGAAAAACTCACCCGGAACGCAAGTAAGTGGTGGTCAGAAATGGCTGCCGTCCATCATCTTGATTTGAAAGGATTTGATCCCGAAGAAGCTCTTGAAACACGGATCGTCTGGGCAACTACTCACGGGTATGACATCGGTACGATCTACTCTCGTTTCAGCACTAAACTGCAACATTCAACCGATGACCAAGTTCGGGAGAACATCCAATGGGCCGCAAAAAACCACATCTATGTTCCATCTGAGTTGATTTCCCTTGACGAAGGCGTCAAAGGCAAACGCATGCAACGTGCCGGTCTGGATCGCACCAAAGCAATTCTTCGTTCTCGGCAAGCCAAAGTCTTGTTGGTTTACAAGGCGAGTCGATTGTTTCGACAGGCTGGCAAAGGATACCAGTTCATCAACGAGGAGGTCGTTGAGGAAGGACTGCGCGCGGTTAGCGTGTCTCAGGGTATCGACACCAATGATCGTAAGACTTGGAAGTTGCAGTTGCAGATCCACGGGATCATGGACGACATGTTACTCGATGCGATTGCCGACCATGTTCGCT
>NZ_BAABGA010000060.1:0-134898 GCF_039541335.1 Novipirellula rosea
AATTTCGTCGGGATCAAAGACTTCCGATCGCGTTAAACGAGCCATCATCACACCTCGTTTCGGGCGAAGGAGTTTGCAGGCAGAAGGAGCCGATGGGCTTAACATTCAATCCTTCGCGTGAGCTGATCAAAAGTCAACCCCCAACAATTGGGCTCTGTCCCCCTGGAAAGCGCGTAGGGATCAAGCTCTGTCCCCGTGGACTGTCCCCGTGGAAAACTCCCTGGAAAGCGCGTAGGGATCAAGCTCTGTCCCCGTGGAAAACTGCTGTCCCCGTGGAAAACTGCTTATTTGCCCAGCAATTGGCGGGTGGCGACTTCGATATCGTCTTGACGCATCAAGGACTCGCCCACGAGTACGGCTTTGACGCCGGCTTTGCCAAGATGCAGGACGTCAGCGTGCATGCGGATGCCACTTTCGCCAACCACCAGCCGATCGCCGGGGATCGACTCGCACATTCGTACCGTGTGGTCCAGGTCCGTGTGGAAGGTTTTTAAATCGCGATTGTTGATGCCCACTAGCGATGTGCCGGTCGCCAATACGGCTTCCAAATACTGCGGTTCAAATAACTCGATCAACGTTTGTAACCCGAGCTCCACCGCTTGCTGATGCAGCTCGCGGAGCTCGTTCGCCGAAAGACACTCGGCGATCAACAACACACAATCGGCACCCGCGTCGCGTGCTTGTAGCAACTGGTAGCGGTCGATGATGAAATCTTTACGCAAGATCGGCAGTTCAACCGCCGCGCGGACGTCGCGAAGGTAGTCCAGCGATCCTTGAAAGAACGGTGCGTCGGTCAACACGCTGATGCATGCTGCACCCGCGTTTTCATAACACGTTGCGATTCGAGCCGGATCGAAATCCGCGCGGATCAGACCCGCCGAAGGACTCGCACGTTTGACCTCGGCGATCAGTTGGACGGCGTCACCGGCCGCCAATGCAGCGTGAAAGTCACGGCACGCCGGCAGATCGGCGATTGCCGATTCGAGCTCGGCTGCGGATCGCTTGGCCTTATCGGCGAGAATCGTCTTGCGAGTCTCGACCAGGATTTTATCAAGGACATTCATCAGTGTTTGAAATGTCGACGACCTGTGAGAACCAGCGGTAGCCCGTGCTTGTTACAGGCATCGATGACTTCGGAATCGCGTCGCGATCCGCCTGGTTGGATGACCGCAACGACGCCGGCATCGGCAGCGGATTCGATCGAATCGGGGAAAGGGAAGAACGCATCCGACGCCAACACTGATCCGCTGGCACGGTCGCCTGCTTTGTCGATCGCGATCTCGACGCTGTCGACGCGGCTCATTTGGCCCGCCCCGACACCGATCAACGAGGTGTCTTTGGCCAACACGATCGCGTTACTCTTGACGTGACGGACCATTTCCCAGGCGAAAGCAACGTCGTCCCACAATTCGTCGGCCACTTGTGTTTCGGTGACGGTTTTCCACTGTAGCGGGACGCTGGTCAAACGGTCGGCGTCTTGGATCAACATACCGCCGCTAATGAAACGACGCTGGAATGCCGCAGGGCCGTCATCGAGCCGGCCGACTTGCATCAGTCGCACGTTTTCTTTCCAGCGAGGCTTGGTCGTTAGCAGGCCGACCGCACCGGCTTCGAAATCAGGTGCGACGATGGCTTCGATGAACAAGCCGGGTTCGCACAACATCTCGGCGGTTTCCATGTCGACGGTGCGGTTGAATCCCAACACGCTTCCGAACGCACTCAAGGGGTCGCCGGCGAGTGCTTTGCGGCATGCCCGCGCGATCTTGGCATCGGTTGCGGCGCCACACGGGTTGTTGTGCTTGATTACCGAGGCGGCTGGTTGAGCAAAGCCACGAACGATTTCAAGAGCGGCGTCCAAGTCCAACAAGTTGTTGTAAGACAACTCTTTGCCGTTGAGCTGGCGAGCCGAAACGAGGTTGACCGAGCGAACTGATGGGTCGACGTACAACGCAGCTCGTTGATGAGGGTTTTCGCCGTATCGGAGTTGGGCTTTTCGCTTGAGCGAGAAATGCAGCGACGAAGGGAACTCGCCCGTCAATGTTTCGCCTTGCATGTAATCGGCGATCGCGCGGTCATAAGACGCCGTGTGCTCGAACGCTTCGCCAGCGAGTTTGCGTCGCTGCGCCAGCGTCGATCCGCCTGATTCGATTTGTTCGAGCAGGTCGCCGTATTGTTCCGAACTGGTACAGATCGCAACGTGACTGTGATTCTTTGCGGCCGCACGAACGAGGCTGGGGCCACCGATGTCGATCTGTTCGACGCACTCTTCGCGAGTGGCACCGGGACGTGCAGCGGTGGCGGCGAACGGATACAGATTCACGACGACTAGGTCAAACGGAACCATGTCGTGCTCTTCCATGCTGTCGACGTGGTCGTCACGGTCGCGGATACCGAGGATGCCGCCGAAAATCTTGGGGTGCAGCGTTTTCACGCGGCCGTCCATCATTTCTGGGAATCCCGTGTAGTCGGCGACGTCTTCAACGCTGACGCCCGATTCCTCGAGATGCTTGCGTGTGCCACCGGTGCTGTAGATGGTGACGCCCGCGTTTTGAAGACCAATGGCAAAATCGGCTAAGCCCATTTTGTCACTGACGCTGATGAGGGCATTACGAACGGGAACGAGGTCTGGCACGGGTATTCAGCACGGGTTAGAGGGATTGGCAACAGGATCGCAAAACGGGCGACGCAAAAGAGGACGATTCGCCAATAGAAGACTGTCGCATCGGCCCGCGTGGCGGTCAACCCGGTCACAGGTCCCAGGTGGCAATCTCGAGCACTTCGGCGATCCGCTGTAGCGGGGCAAAATGGTCGCCCTGGATCGCTCGCAACCGGAATGCCGCCTGCGTGATTCGGCTCCATCCCTGCATGTCGGCTAAATCGATCGCACGATCATCGGTCCCGCAAATGGCCGTTATCGGGACAGATAGCATTTCATCGCCCGGCATGTGCACATAGCTCTCAAAAATCGCTAAATCGTGTCTCAGGGCACGCACAAAGAAGCTCAAGGCGTCGGGGTCGGCACGAATATTGTCAGGAATTCCGCCAAATAGCTCGTCAACGTCCTCGATCAATTCCGCATCGTCCAATGTGTGAAGCGACTTGTGATAGCGAAGCCGCTCGGGGGATCGCGTCGAGCAGATTACCAATCGATGAGGCGAAATTCCCAGACGCGTCAGCTGTTTGGTGACGCGGTACGCCACTGCCCCTCCGTAGCTGTGGCCGATGATCACCAATGGCGGCCGTTGATCAGCCGGTACGGTTTCGAAGTCGGCTGCGATCTGCGTCGCAAATTTTTGGGCGAGTTGTTCCAAATCGCCATCAAACGTCACGTCCAAGTCCTCTTCTCGCTCGGGTAACCGCGGCGTCAGCAACCGCATCGGACGCGGCGGTGGGGCCGAACGGACGCGAAACGCTAGCGTGTTGGTCGTGCCGCCCGCGTGGTTGAACCAGTAGACCGTCGGGCAACGGTCATCGCCCGAGGCGGCATTGGGCCTCTCGGGTTCCGAAAGTACGCGGAAACGAGCGGTAAACGAAGTGGAGGAGAGTGTCATGTCAGAATTCCGGCGAAAGTTCGCTGCCAAATTTGCTCGTCATCCGATTTCATCCATGAACAAGTAGGGGCCATCCACGCTGGATAGGACTCGTAGCCTCGTCCACTACGGGGATAGGACTCGTCCACGCTGGATGGGACTGGTAGCCTCGTCCACTACGGGGGCGGAGGTTTAGGCGGTGGCCTGTAAACGCACCGGGATTCCGGCGTCTCGCATCGCTCGTTTGGTTTCCTCGATCGTGAATTGGCCAAAGTGGAAAATGCTGGCGGCCAGCACCGCATCGGCTTTGCCTAGTTTAATTGCGTCGATCAAGTGTTGAGGGCCTCCCGCTCCGCCGCTGGCAACGACCGGGATCGAGACCGCATCGCTGACCGCGGCAGTGATCGGCAAATCGTAGCCGTCACAGGTGCCGTCGGCGTCCATGCTGGTTAACACAATCTCGCCCGCCCCAAGATTTTCGATCTCTTTGGCCCACGCGACAGCCTCTAATCCCGTCGGAGTGCGTCCGCCGTTGATGTGAACCTCCCAAAACTCTTTGCCGTCACGCTGAACACGTTTGGGGTCGATATTAACGACGATGCACTGGCTGCCAAAGCGGTCGGCGGCGCGGCGAACAAATTCGGGGTCTTTGCAGGCGGCTGAATTGATCGAAACCTTGTCGCACCCCGCCGACAGCAACGCACGTACGTCCTCGACCGTACGAACGCCTCCGCCCACGGTCAGCGGCATGAAAATCTGTTCGGCGGTGCGGCGGACGACATCCAAGATGATGTCGCGATCCTCGTGACTAGCGGTGATGTCCAAAAACACCAGCTCGTCGGCCCCTTCGGCCTCGTAGCGGCGTGCGACTTCGACCGGATCGCCGGCGTCACGAAGATTGACGAAGTTGGTGCCTTTGACGACGCGTCCGTTGTGGACGTCCAAACAGGGGATCACTCGCGCGGCGAGCATGACGGTTTCTCAGGGGTTCGATGGGAGGGGTTCGATGGGAAATTGACGAGTCGTTCGCGATCGAGGAGGCCAATGAAACTACTTCGAACGCAAGATTTCGCTTGCAACTTGGTGGCATTGGCCAAGATAACCGCTGCCGAACAAGTTCAAATGGTTCAGCAGATGATAAAGAACATAGACGTTTATGCGATGTTGCCAACCATCGGGCAGCGGCCAAGTCGCTTGATAGGCATCGTAAAACTCGGGCGGGCAGGAACCAAACAGCTTCAGCATCCCAAATTCCGCCTCACGACACCCATAATAGACCGCCGGATCGATGATCACCGGGACGCCACCCGCAGCGGCGTCCGTGGCCCCACAAAGATAGTTGCCACTCCATAAATCGCCATGCAGCAGCGAGGTTTCGGCGGCACGACCGGACAGCAATTCAGGCATCGCGGCGACAATCGCCTCGCCATCGCGGCGCAGCTTCGCATCGGCTCGGTGCTGGTCGAGGGCCCAGCGGAGCTGAAAACCGATGCGGTTTTCGGCCACAAATTCGGCCCAGCCGGCGGTCGCCGTGTTCGGCTGGATCGCCGAACCGAGGAAATTGTCGCTACTCCAACCGATTTGGCTGCCCGCGGTCACCTGGTGCAGCTTCGCTAATTGTCGACCGAAGTCAGTAAAAAAATTTTTCGCTTGCGGCCTTGTTTCCACCCACTCGGTGACCAGCCACGCTCGCTCGGCCGCCGTGCCCACGGCGAGCGGTTTTGGGATCAAAATCGATTCGGCTTCCGCCAACGCGGTCAAACCATCGCATTCGGATTGGAAATTGTCGATAAATCCAGGCTCGTTTGCCTTGGCGAACACCGTACGATTGCCGAGCCGGTCATCGTGAAGCGTGATTTGCATGGCGCTACTGATGCAGCCGCCACCGACGCTGCGAACTTCGGATATCTTGGTGCTCGGGTCGATCAGCTGGCAAAAAGCCGCCGAAACATCAGAGTCGCTCGGTGGTTTCATTATTGAGGAATGAGCCAAAAAGTACGGGTGCAAGATTCGAGTAGAGCGGATTCTCGTTAGCCGCTTTACCGCTAGCCACGGTTTCGGCGCGATCCAATCGGGACTAGCGCCCAAACGCAACACTGTGAAACATTTTTTCTTATACAGTTTGTGCTAATTTAGCGTAGCGGAAGTCGTCAAGACTTTCGTTCGATTGACGTTTGCCCCCGAAACTCTTGACGAGTTTCGCTACGGAAACTGACTGACTCGTTCAACCAACATACTTATCCAACCACGAAGGTGCTCTGTGAATTGCGTTCGATTCCGAATTGCGTCCATTCTGGTCGTTCTACTGTCTGCAGCGGTACCCACAACGACGACAATTGCCAGTGACCCTGCGGCCGCCGGTGGCACCTCGCTCGAGCGAATCGATTTGATCGATTTCCGCGGTCGAACGTGGAAACTCGATGATTTTCAGTCCGATTCGATACTGGTTGTCGCCATGCTGGGCACCGAGTGTCCGCTAGCCAAATTGTACGCGATCCGGCTGGGGGAAATTCAGCAGCAATACCAATCGCAATCGGTTCGCGTGATCGGCGTGATGAGCAATCGCCAAGACTCGCTCGAAGAGATCGCCTCGTTCGCCAAACGCCAGTCGATCGAGTTCCCGCTGCTCAAAGACGCCGGCAATCGGTTTGCCGACCAAGTCGCTGCTGAGCGGACCCCTGAGGTGTTTGTTTACGACGCCGATCGCGAACTTCGTTATCGAGGCCGAGTCGATGACCAATATGGAATCGGTTACATCCGCGACGAACCGCGTCGACACGATCTGCGGATCGCACTGGATGAACTGGCGTCGGGACGTGAGGTCTCACTGCCGCAAACCGACACGGTCGGATGCATCATCGGCCGGACCAAAAAAGTGGCCGAGCACAGTGACGTGACCTACGGTGGCCAAGTCGCTGAGATTCTACGCAAGCGGTGTGTCGAGTGTCACCGCGATGGCGAGATCGCACCGTTCTCGTTGACCGATTACGACGAGGTCGCGGGTTGGTCCGACATGATGGCCGAGGTGGTGCGCGAAGGCCGGATGCCGCCGTGGCACGCCAGCGGCGATCACTTGCCGTTCGCTAACGACCGCATGATGAGCGACGAAGAAAAAGAAACGCTCTATGCTTGGGTCGATGCAGGGTCACCCAAAGGTGACGCCAGCGAATTGCCGCCGCTGCCCGAAAAAATTCCGGGATGGCAACTGCCACGTGAACCTGATTTGGTGGTGCCCGTCAGTACCGAGAGCGTGAAGATTCCCGCCACCGGCGAGGTGCGTTATCAGTACTATCGTGTTGATCCCAAGTTGGACGAAGACATGTGGATCGAAGCAGCCGAGTTGAAACCGGGCAATCGCGAAGTGGTCCATCACATTTTGGCCTTCGCGGCACCCAAGGGAACCCGCGGCGGCTTGGACGCAGCGCGTGGTTTTTTGGTCGGCTATGTTCCCGGCGCCCGATTGGAATTGGCACCCAAGGGACATGCCAAGCGAATTCCCGCGGGCAGCGAACTGATTTTCCAAGTGCACTACACTCCGATTGGAACCGAGCAACAGGACCAAAGTTCGCTGGGAATCTGTTTTGCCGATCCTGAATCGATCACCCACGAGATCGTGACGACCAGTGCATTGCAGCCGCGTTTAAAAATCCCGCCAGGCGAAGCGAACTACGAGACATCGGGAACCAGTCCACGCTTTCCCGCAGAGGCGACGTTGTTGAGCATGAGTCCGCACATGCATGTGCGGGGCAAATCGTTTCGCTACGAGCTGGAAACGGCTGCGGGCAAACGGACGACGCTGCTGGATATTCCGCACTACGATTTCAATTGGCAGACCACCTACGTGCTGCAGAATCCGTTGGCAGTCCCCGAGGGAAGCCGGATCGTTTGTACCGCGACGTATGACAACAGCGAAGACAATTTGAACAATCCCGATCCGACGGCGACGGTTCGCTGGGGTGATCAAACGTGGGACGAGATGATGATCGGCTACTATCACTACGCGGTGCCGCTCAGCGAGCAAGAGCGAGCCGGAGTGAAGAAGCCTGCGATGACACTACGAGAACGAGCTGAAGCATTGATTCGCAATGCGGCTCGCCTGCAAAAGTTCGAACAACTCGACAGCGACGGCGATGGCAAGCTCGCCCGCAGCGATACCCCCAAGAAACTGTATGGAGTGTTCGATGATTTGGATGCCAACGGCGACGGCGTCTTAACAAAACAAGAGGTCGAGTCGGCGCCGTGAGCCGGACGTACTTGTAAGGCATTGGGGCAGTCGGATCGGCAAACGGGGCGAATGGGATTCACTCCGCCCCTTTTGCCGATTGAAAATGAGAGATTGACGAATTCAAGCATTTATCAATGGGGAGCGACTCGAAACACTCTTTATCTCTCCCCTGCTCAAACGTCCTTCTAGCTCTTGGGCTTTGACGTAAACGTTCCGTTTGGTGTCACCATCTTCGCGGGAGTTTTGCCGATGCTTTCCATCAGTTCCCAAACGCCCTTCGGACTCAGCCGCACGCCTTGATCGGGGATCACGGTGACGGATTTCTTTTCGATGCTGCACTGCACCTTGGCAACGCCTTTGACACCTTCAAAGCGTTTGCTGATCTTCTTCACGCAGCCGCCGCACATTTCGCCCACCGTCATTATGATTTGCGACTTCGCTGGATCCGCCGCTTGGGCAGGTGAGCTGACAAAGACAGAGACGGCTAACAACATCAAACCAGCCACAAGACCGGTACTACGAACCCAATTTGACATGCCAAAACTCCTTGTTGGAAGGGCACCACAGAATAGCGTCGCCTCACCGCACTCGACCATCGCGCGCAGTCTCGAAGCAACTTTCGCAAATACACTTTTGGCACTCGCAATCATTGTCCCCACGGATTTGGGTTTCTGGTTTCAGAAAACCAAGGTCATGTGAGCAGCGAGAACAAGCCGCCGGCACACACGGATTACCTACCGTCACTTTTGCTCTGCATCAAAGGCATCATACCGAGCAAGTCAACAAGTTGACCAACAGAGGCAGGGCAAGGATGGGGCTTTGCCTAAGGTCAACGTTACTGAAAACAGTAGTCGGTCACAACCGGAACCATAGGATTGGGGATGCTTGCAAACATTCGATCGACCTCGTTGCCGCGAAAACATTGGCAATGTGGCTTGACGGTGTTCTAGGCGGCTACTAGCTTGTTGAGAACGATTCGCAAGAACTAGATTGTCCGCGAAGCCAGCGACGAGTTTATCTCTTTAGCCAGCCACGTTTGACTCGCCCCCCGACGCGTTTTCGCGGGGTTTGAAGCATCACGCGCCTCCCTTTCTCTTGGCTGGAGATTTTTCATGTACCCACGCTCGCTATGCGCCAGCAAATCGGCCCACTCGCCTCGATCGGCCTTTACGCTCGTTGAGCTGCTCGTTGTCATTGCAATCATTGGTGTGTTGGTCGGTTTGCTCTTGCCCGCCGTGCAAGCGGCCCGCGAGGCAGCCCGGCGGATGCAATGCAGTAACAACATGAAACAAGTTGCCTTGGCACTGCACAACTACGAATCGACTCACCGCAGCCTTCCTCCGGCATGGGTCGATTGGGACGGATTGTATGCCGATCCCCTGCATGTCGCACACGCGAATGTCGCCGTGCTTCCTTTTCTCGAAGGCGGCAACGCGGAGAGCCAATACGACTACCACGTGCGATGGGATCATGCCGACAACGCCGATATGGCCACGAATATGCCGGTGACGTATCAGTGTCCGTCCAATCCCGAAGCGGGAGCAACCGAACCTGATAGCGGTTTTCAGACCTGCGACTACGCCCACATTCGTAGCGATACGGGATGGATCACGGATCCGACGCCGAATCGTTCCATGTTCGAGCAGAACGAAATCCGCAAATTTCGCGACGTCACCGATGGTCTTAGCCATACGATCTTGCAATACGAATCGGCAGGTCGTGCCGCATTGTATGTCCAAGGCCGAACTGCCGTGTCGCCTTCGTGGTGGACTCAAGAATACAAGGCATGGGCGGGGCACTTTAATTCGGGATGGCTCTATCCATACCAAGTGGAATTGGACCCCAATACTGGCAATCCGAATGTGACTTGGTTCGTGGGCACGGACATCATCAACGTCAGCAATCTTTACGGCGCTCCCTACGCGTTTCATACCGGAGGGATGCAAATCAGTTTGGCGGACGGCTCGGTTCGATTCATGACAGAAAACATCGACATGGACATTCTCAGTGCATTGACTTCGATTGATGGTCATGAAGTCGTTGGCGAGTTTTAGGGGAACGTCATGAAATTTCTAATCAGTATTGGTTTGGTCTTGATTGCATGCGTTTGCGTCGGATGTCGCGAAGGTTGGCAAGCGGCGACGTACCCTGCAAATGGAACGGTGACCGTCAATGGAGTTGCTGCTAACGGAGCAGTCGTCACGCTTTATCCGATCGGCGCTAAGGTGGATGTTCGCAACTCGCGGCCTTGGGCAATCGCGGACCAAGAGGGCCGTTTTGAATTGCAGACGTATGAAGCTGGCGATGGGGCGCCAATCGGTGAGTACAACGTGACCGTGACATGGCCGCTGGACGTCACCAAAATGGACTTGGCAATGATCGACCAATTGGATGGCCAGTTCGCTCGTCCCGAACAGTCTCAGTGGAAGGTGGAGATCCAAGACGGTGAGAACTTGCTTCCCACCATCGCAATCGACGGGGTGAAGCTTCAATCCAAAGTTCAAAACACCAAGAAACGTCGGATTCCGCGTGGTCCCGAGATGGAGCGAGGGCAATGAACGCGTTCGATACTGCAAAGCTCGCCGATCGCAACCGCAGGGTTAGTTTTCGCTTGCGCAAACTTTGGCTGGTCGCTCATCGTTGGCTCGGTCTTACGATTGGCCTGGTGTTTGTGTTGGTCGGATTGACGGGCAGTTTATTGGTGTTCGATCACGCGATCGATGAGCAACTGAACTCGGATCTATTGCTGACCAAGGGTAGCGGACAAACGCGTACAGTGGCCGAGATTATCGAGGCGGCGGAAGCCTCCTATGACGACGGTGCTAAGCACGCGCTCTCCGTCAGCCGGCCTCGCGTCGATGATGGCGTTTGGGCGGTCTGGTTTGCTGGCGGGACGGATCAATCGCCCAAGTACATTGCGGTTTATGTCGATCCTTATTCCGCTTCGGTCACCGGACAACGGGTTTGGGGCGAGGATTTGATGTCATGGATCTACCGATTGCACTTTCAACTGGTGGCCGGCCGAATCGGCTCGATCATTGTCGGCATCATTGGCGTTTTGGTTTTGTTTTCGATCGGTTCCGGAGTCTTGCTCTGGTGGCCGCTGTGGAAACATAGTTGGCGCGCCGCGTTTGCGATCCGTCGTGGACGGCGTTTCAACTACGACATTCACAAGACGTTTGGGATCATCAGTGCTAGCTTTCTGGTTGTGATCACCTTCACCGGCGTCTACATGGAATTCCCCGCCGTGTTCACGGCCGTTGCGGGTGTCTTCAGCGAGGTGAGTGAAGAGCCCCACGATCTGACCTCCGAACCACAAGACTCTCGCAAACCGTTAACACCCGACGAAGCGATTGCAATCGCGAGATCCACATTTCCGAATGCGAAATTTGATCACCTGCATCCACCGGCAAGCGAGAATGGAACCTACGAAGTCGCGTTTCGTCAGCCCGATGAGGTTCAAACAAGCTACGGGCGTTCACAGGTCTTTCTGGATCAATACACCGGTCGTGTCTTGAGTGTCCGAAGCCCGGCTGACTTTTCAGCCGCCGACGCATTCTTCGCATGGCAGTTTCCACTTCACAACGGAGAGGCGTTTGGCTTAATGGGGCGCTGGGCAGTCTTGTTTCTGGGGCTGACTCCGGCGCTGCTGTACATCAGTGGTGCCATCGTGTGGTGGCGGAAACGTCGGCCACGACACGCCAAAAATCGACCATCGGCTGGCGAACCGAGCGTCACCGAATCGGTGGCTGATTCGGCGTCGGACACAGATGGTTCGCGAGTACCTCAAGCGAAGGAATTGGTGTCAGGGCCCGCGCGTTAACCCCAGTCCCGGATGTTTCGTTGGCCTGTTGCGGGTCACGGGCTTGCTCAGCACACAGGCTCAACGACCAGTCTCGTCGATCGGTTTCGTGTCGTCACGTTGCGGCGGATAAATCGCAGCCGCCGCTACCACTGTTGGATCGTCTTCCAAAGGGGGGCCGGCAGGTCTGCGGAGAGTTTCGGTGCATTTCATCCCCCCTCGGATCGGATTCATCGTTCGGGACCGTGGCTATGCAATCGAGCGTGTTTGCACAGTCGCTGGATGTCCCCTTAGACGCTTCGAAGGTGGGGTTCGAAGACCAAGCCCGAATCGGCTGATTTGTGGGTGGAAAAGCAACTAAGTGCACCCCGAGTTTTCTCAAAATAGGGGGAAAATGCTGGATTTGTGCGCAGTTTAACGGCATGGCAATCAATTCGGCCAATCGCTCGTATCCCCCACCCCCTATGGTTAAAGAACTGCTATCGCAGGGCATCATTGCGGAACGAGTCGTTCTGCATCCATCGACATCCGACGATTAATCAACTTGTCTCCTCATTTACGTCGGTGCGGCTCGGTCCGCAGGTACTGCTCGCAGTGGTAAGTCGAGTCTGATGCCATTTCTTCAATTGTACTTTTCTTCGAAGGTAAAGAGCGTGATGAGAAAATCAAGCCGATCCAAAGGGTTCACGTTAGTGGAGCTGCTCGTTGTAATCGCGATCATCGGGGTGCTTGTGGGGCTGCTGTTGCCCGCTGTCCAGGCTGCTCGCGAAGCGGCTCGTCGGATGAGCTGTAGCAACAACTTCAAACAAATTGGTCTCGCGATCCACAACTATCACGCGGCCTACAAACAGCTGCCGGTCCACGGCGGCGGTACCCAAGGCACCCATGCCGGCAGACACGAGAGCGGACGACGAGGCAACAATCGCCTCGAGCGTTCGGCCTTGGTTGCATTGACCCCGTTTTTTGAACAACAAGCGTTATGGGAGCAGATCAGCAACCCATTTCAGACGACCGACAGTAGCGGAGGAGTTCGTACCTACAATGCGATGGGGCCTTGGCCCGGAATGCCTCTCTCGGCGCACTTGAATTGGGGTAACTATGACCCTTGGTTGACAAACATTCCGACGCTTCGTTGCCCGAGCGATCCGGGGGTGGGACTTCCCGCGACTGGTCGTACGAACTACGCGATGTGTACGGGTGACTCTTGTGATACAGGGTATGGCGGTGCACTGAATCGTTTGACGGGAGCGACTCAAACGGGTGGAACGCCTAGTATGTACAATCGGGTCCGAGCTTCGCAGCGAGGGGCGTTCATGGTCCAGCTCGATTCCAAGTTCCGCGATGTGCTCGACGGATTGTCCAACACAATTTTTGCGGGCGAGATCGTGACGGACTTAGGGGATCGTGATAAGCGAAGTCACTTGGCCGATAACCAGGTCTCGAACATCTTGAACATGGGTGGAAATCTGGCTTGTCGTCAAAGCATCGACCCAGAACGTCCGCAATTCTGGTCCCAATCTCCCGCACCGAACCGCTTGACCGGCAGCGGAGAAGAGCGTCGTGGAATGAAGTGGGCTTCGTTGTTGCCGATCTATACGCAAATGCTGACGATCCTGCCGCCTAACGCCGAGCTTTGCGGCAATAACTTTTATTACTCGATCGTTGTCGCGCCACCGAGCAGCCGCCACCAAGGCGGTGTGCATGTTTTGATGGGCGATGGTGCGGTGAAGTATATCACGGATTCGATTGAGTCCGGTGACTCGGGGCGTGGTCAAGTTGGGATTCATGCTCAACACACGGACCCGAATTCGACGCCAGGAATCGCCAGTCCGTACGGGCTTTGGGGAGCTTTGGGGACTCGAGCTTCGAAAGAAACTATCGAGGAATTCTAGTCAACCAAGCTCCAAGCCCATCTTATTTAACCACCCTCATTCCATTGATCATTTGGAAAAACTGTATGAATAAAATTCGATTAACACTGCTGTCATTGACCGCTTGCTTCGTGATGGTTGGCTGCGGCTCGGACGCTCCGACCGTGCCCACCGACCAAGATGAAATGCAGGCTTACATCGACGAGCACCCCGAGTTGAATATCTCTGACGAGGAACTCAACGCCGAGCCCGCACCTGAAGAAGAAGAGTAAAACTTCGTAGCGGAAAAAGAAAACCCCACGCGTTTGCGTGGGGTCCGTTTGCATGGGGTCACTGGGGGGGCGCCACCGCAGCGGCGACTTAATGGGGGCTGATGAACGAACGAGCCGCGAATTAATATTCGTGGCCGGTCGCACCAGAGTCGACGGCGGCCGCAGTGCTGAGGCTGCTCTTGACCGCTTGCCGCACTTTGCGAGTCGCGATCTCGTCTTTGAGTCGTGCAATTGCTTCGGCGATCGGCATCGATCCAAGGTCACCATCAATCCGGTCTCGGAGCGCCACTTGGCCTGCTTCGGCCTCTTTCGGTCCGACCACAGCCATGTAGTTGACCAAGTCGAGCTGCGCGTTGCGGATCTTCGCTTGCACCTTGCCATCGTTGTTGTCGATGGTCACCTTCAATCCGGCTTCGTCGAATTGTTTGGCGACCGCCACGGCATAGTCCAATGACTTGTCGCTCAGCGGCAACACACGGACCTGTTCGGGCGACAACCACATTGGGAACGCACCGGCAAAATGTTCGATCAACATCCCGGTGAAACGCTCGAGCGATCCAAACGGAGCGCGGTGAATCATCACCGGTCGATGGGTCGCATTGTCGCTGCCGGTGTACTCGAGCTTGAACCGTTCGGGCAGGTTGTAATCGAGCTGAACAGTACCGAGTTGCCATGATCGACCGATGCAATCGCGGACCATAAAGTCTGCCTTCGGTCCGTAAAATGCCGCCTCGCCCGGTTCTTCGTTGAAATCCAGTCCCGAGTTCTCCAACACGCCACGCAGAGCACCTTCGGCATGGTCCCAGTTCTCTTCGCTGCCGACATACTTGTCGCTATTGGGATCTCGTAGCGACAATTGCACGCGATAATCGTCCAGCCCTACGGCGTTGAGTACGAACTTGGTCAGTTCGATGGTCGCTTTGAATTCTTGTTCGACTTGATCGCCAGTACAGAAAATGTGGGCGTCGTCTTGAGTCAAGCCACGAACGCGGAGCATCCCGTTTAGCTCGCCAGTCTGCTCGTGCCGATACACGGTTCCAAACTCGAACAATCGTAGTGGTAATTGCCGGTACGAACGTGGCATCGCCTTGAACATGTGGCAGTGATGCGGACAGTTCATCGGTTTGATCAAGTACCGCTCATGGACGGTTTGCCAACGATGCAGGACCTTTTGTTTGTCTTCGTTTGATGCCGATGCCTTGTAGTCGGGGAATTCCGCGCCAAGCACCTTGGCAGCTTCCATCAGTTTTTCTTCGCTGTCGCTGTCGAGAGTTCCATCGACCAACCGCTGATTCCAAGCGTCGACCAATCCACCCGCTTCGCTGCCGAACAGCGGCGAAAATTGGCTGTCGCGGTAATACGGAAAGTGACCGCTGGTTTCATAAAGTTCCACGCGTCCGATGTGCGGACTGTAAACCGGGTCGTAACCACGGGTCAGCAGTTCCTTGCGCAGAAATTCTTCCAAGGTCACGCGGACGCGAGCGCCTTTGGGAAGCCACAGACAAAGACCTTGGCCGACTTCGGGGTTGATCGCAAACAAACCGTGCTGTTTGCCGAGCACGCGGTGGTCACGGCGTTTGGCTTCTTCGAGTTGCTCGAGGTAGGCGGCGAGTTCTTTCTTGTCAAAGAACGCGGTGCCGTACAGCCGCTGCAGTTGTCGCCCCGATGCGTCGCCTTTCCAGTACGCCCCGGCGACGCTCATCAACTTGATCGCCTTGATCTTGCCGGCGTCCGGAATGTGCGGTCCGCGGCAGAGGTCAACGAATTCGCCTTGGCGATAGAAGCTGACGGTGGATTGATCCGATAACCCGGTATCAATGTGTTCGACTTTTAGATCTTGGTCCAAGTCGTCGCACAGCTTGCGAGCTTCATCGCGATCGAGGATGAAGCGTTCAAACGGTTCTTTTTCCTTGATGATCTTTTTGATTTCCGCTTCGATCTTGGGGAAATCGTCTTCGCTGATTTTTTCAGGGATGTCGAAATCGTAATAGAAGCCGCCCGAGGTAGTGGGGCCGAACGCAAGCGAGACGCCCTTGTACAGCCGCATCACGGCGCGAGCCATCACGTGGGCGGCGGAGTGACGCAGGACATCGAGCGCTTCGGCATCGCGGCTGGTCAATAAACGCAGGGCGATCGGTTGATCATCTTCGCTCAATTCGCCCAGCGGACGGTTGGCGTCGACCACTCGGCCGCTGATCTCGGCAGCGATCACGCCGCGGGCCAACCCGTCGCTGATCCCTTTGGCGATATCCATCGCAGTGGTGTTGGCGGGATGCTCGTGAAGGGTGCCATCGGGGAGCTGGATTTGTACGTTCGCGCTGGATGCGTTAGACATGAGTGTTCAGACTCGTTTTCGTAAATGGAAACCGTCCATACGTTACGGAGGCATGGATCGATCCCAAAAGGATGATGATATCGCTACCTAACCGTCAATCCCGAATCGGATTGACAGAGCATCGGTCCCCTCTTTTCTCGACTCAAACCACGATTCTTCGCCAGCGAATTGACCCCGAGGCACGCAAAATTGAATGCAATTCCACCCCGTTTCGTGATCCTGCGGCATACCCCCGGCTCGGAGGGGACCCGCAGCCAAGCACCGTCGGAGCCGGTTCCCACACACTACGATTGGATGTTTGAAGTCGACGGAGTCCTGAAAACCTGGGCCACCGAGCCGCTTGAAACGTTTCAAGAGGGGATTTCTACGAAGGTAGAGAAGTTAGCCGATCACCGGGTTCACTATCTCGATTTCCAGGGCGATATCGGAGGCGACCGCGGCGAGGTGCGTCAGGTGATCACCGGGCATTTCCGCATGGTCGAAATCGACACCGAGCTGTTTGTCGCCGAGATCACGTGGCGAGACGCTCAAGGCCGAATGCAGTCCCGCATCGTCGAGATCGCAGCGGGCTATTTGGAACTTAAAAGCGGATCGGCTTCGGAAGCCAGCCCTTGATTCGCTCGGCGACGCCGGTCGGCGGGGCGACCTCGTCGGGAACGGTTCTGATCACCGGGGTGGGCCGAACTCGCGTGTCGTTAAGCAAAAATTGAGCCCAGCGGTTTTTCAGCAGGCGAGCTGACGGAGCCAAGTTGCCTCGCTGCAACCCTTGCACCGCTAGGAACGCTTGGCTTTGCAACTCAGCACGCTCTTTGTTCATCGGAAAAAAATCATGCAAATGAACATCGTCAATCCACAGCTTGCCCGGTGACAAACTATCGATCGTGATCCGCAGCGAATCCATCGTCATCGGGTCGATCTTGTCGGCTTCCACCAGCACTTTGCGAGGTTGCCAGGTTCCGTTGCGAGGCACGTCGACCTCTTCGCAGTGGCGGAACGAGGCGCCTGCTTGCGTTCCTTCGACCGAGACGCGGACACGGTGCGGCGTCGTCACTTCGCTGGCTCCGCTTCGGCATGCCAACGATACCGCCAAGCGGCCCGTTTTTGGGGGCGTGATCGTTTCGCTGACCAACCATGTCTTGGTCGCCATCGCGTTGGCGGTGGTCAAACAGAGTGATCGCTGCCCTTCGATCGCTTCGTTTTCATCAATTTGTACCGCGCCCTCAGGGTACTGGGCATGCATCCATCCGGTGATTCCGATGCCGCCAACGACCTCAAACCCAGGGTTGGAAAGCACCGCGTACGGCTCGCTGTCGGCCAGCATTCCCAAGCGTTCGACGACGACGGTCACATCGGATTTTATCTTTTCAATCGTTTGGTTATCGCCATGGACACGCGAGACCCAAGTCGAAAGCGCGTCGGAGGACTGTGGCAGTTCCGAGCGAATCACTTTCAATTGGCCTGCGTTCAGGGACACCGTGCACGTCAGCTGATCGACGCTGTGCCGAATCACGTCGGTGTTTTGACCCACCTCGTTCCAGTGAATCGCCTTTTTCGAAATCACGTCGACTTCGCACGGCCACGGAGCATGATTGGTAAGGCTGAGAACGAGATGTTGGTTTTCAATTCCCCAACGTACTTGGACGGTTTGCGATGCTTGGTCGGGTGACCCAAATTCTTTCATCGGTCGGCTCGGCGACGCATTGTAAGCAAGCAGGATCGGACGCAGATTTGGCGGGAAACTTCCACCCAAGCTCCTGTGGTCAATCACGACCACGCGAGGGTCGATGCGATCGATCAGTCGGCTTAGCTGCGGTGAAAGTGAGCGGTCGATGATCGTGGCTTGCTGCGACGCGGTTTGGGAGGGCACCGCTTGTGGCGACACTGCTTGTGACGACCCTGCTTGGGAGGACCCTGCTTGTGAGGACACCGCTTGCGGCGATGTCGATTGAGGCGACACCGCTGTGTCGTTCCCCGTGTTCGCTTGCGGCACGGGGGCAAAGGGATGAGGGGTAATGTTTAGCCCGACGCGGCCGGTGATCGGTTGCAGCAGCGATACCGAATGGTTCGCGTTCTGTTGGTCCTCGATCTGCTGAGCCAACGTGGTCCACCCTTCATGTTTGTGCGACGCCAATGGAACCAAATTCGACTCAATGGGCGGCCAAGTCATGTCGACCAAGGAGAGGCCCGTTTCGGACGACAGATGAGTCGGCGACAGATCAGTCAGCAGGCAAAGTTTGCTGCCAAGTAGATGCGAAACTGAGGTGTAGAAATTTCGGTTTGATTGGATCGCCCATTTTTGCAGCGAGGCGTGCTTGTCTTGGTGGATCCAACTTTGAACTTCGCTGATCGTCGCACTTGGTTTGCCCACCGCGATTGCAAATTGTCGCAGGACCGCTTCGCTCGGCGGGGTTGCGGAATCATACGCGGCAGTGTGATGCGATGCATTGCAAGGAATCGCCACGCCCGCAAAACAGGAGTGAGGATTCGTGTGTTGCAATAATTCTTGGATCCATGCGTACAACGCTTGCTGAACCACGGGGTCAATCAACGTGTATTGCGACAAGGGATTGCCGCTGCGGTGGTGAGGGGCCTGCATTTCCACGTGTCGCATCGTCATCGTGGGCTGGATGCCGACGACCACTTGGAAATCGCTGCGGTCCATTAAACTTAGGATCAGATCGAGCTGCTGTGTTTGATGTTTGTGATCAGCAGCGACTCGCGACGCGGGGGTTGGCGAAAACTGAGCTGTGGGGAATAACGTCTTGCCACCCTCGTTTGCCGAGATGCAAATTGAGTTGACGCCTAGCACCGATGCGTATTCTTGTAAACGACTGGTGGCCACGAACAATTGATGCAGCGAAATGGCAGCACTACTGAAATCCGATTTTGCTAGCCGCAGTGCCTCATCGCCCGCCAATCGACGGGGCCAATTAAAATCTTGGACGTTCAACGTTGACATTCGCGAACGGCTCTGCGGAATCGCTTCGAGCGTCGGCGGATGTGCCGCGAAATTCTGTGGACCGACTTTGATTTCAATCGACTCAATTGCAGCGTCTTGGTCAAGATCCAAGTTTGTCAAACGGAGTTGGTCGTTTCCACGAGGATAATACAGGAACGATTGGCTTCGCCATTGATTTTGATCGTTGCGATAACGGTCGGACGCTCGCTTTTCATCAATCAGGACATAATGCGTCGGCGGGAGGTTCCCGGCTACATCGCTTGTCAGTTCCATCCGCACGTGAATGGACCGGTTGGCAGGATAGCGAACGGTGATGTGGTGCGGGTGACCAGGACGAAGTTTGGCAAGACTCGATTCAAAGGTCTTGCCGCCCGGGACAATCGTGATTTTTTGTCCCGCATCAATCGTATTGCTGCGAGTGCGATCCTGTTTGATCAAACTGCTGGGAATCAGCGGGTTGTTGCGAGTGTTAAAGAACGTCGGTACCGTCCACTGAGATCCCTCGGTGGGTTTGATCTTGGAAAGGGTGTGCCATGCTTCGAAATCGATGTCGCCGTGCAGTGACGTTGCTTCGGGCAGCACGGTGAACACATGGTTCACGCGTGCAATCGGCGCGTGGTGTCGACGCCATCGCGACCACAATGGATTTTGGTTGTGCTCTAATTCAAAACGAATTTCGTAGACACCGGCTTCGGTCGGGGTGACGTGTTGAAACAAGACCGGTTCGCTGTTGCCGTGGGCGTCGAGTGAAATCGGAGATGTTTTGGTGGCCACGACGTGATTGTCCGCGACTCGAATCATCGAGCTGTGTATTCGTAGGTCACCCTCGCTGGGAACTTGGGCCGCGTTGCCGCGAACGTAGAGTGACATTTCGGAATGGGGTTCACAAATCACACCCGATGGAGAGACCCCTTCGGCGGGATCGATCCAAACGCGTAGCGAATCGTTCTTGGTTCGCTGCAGCGTCCAGCGGGAACCTTCGTCGCCAATGCTTTCCGAATGCGAGTCCGACAGCAGTTGCGTGATCGGTATCCGCGTCACGGATGGCGCGGGTGTCTGGTCGTCGGACGATGATTCCGCCGAACCACCGGCTTCGTTTGCGGGGGGGGAATTGCTGTTGGACGCCTTTATGGTGACGACAACTTCGGCGGTTTTCGCAGCATGGACGCGGAACGCCGCTGCACCGGATGTCATCGCGACGGAGGAGTGGAAATGCCACGCTACGCCCTTATCTGAATGATGCATGGACCCACACGTCGCCGGGTCACCGCACAGATTGCGGAGTTCGGAGATCGCGGCGTTGGAGTCGGACGCGTTGGAGCCGGACGCAGTAGAGTCGATCACTTCGACTTCGACGTTCCAGCGATGAAGCGTTTCGGCACTCCAATCCAGTTGTAAATGGAGATCAAGCGGTTCGCCATCGACGGCGGGCAGCGGGGTATCGGTGGTCGCAGCGACCTCGGGCTGACGCGATTCGCCGCCCGGCAGCTCGGATGACAGCGTGCTAGCATCCTGCGCGATCGCTGTCGATGCGGCACTGTTTGCAAAGAGGATGCCAATCAAAAACAGCGTGCCGCAACAAAAAAGCGCGCAGCAGGGGAGGCTCGCCCCGAAAATAAGGGTGAAACGTGAAAATTGCCGGCAAAGACTTCCCTGTCTAGCCATCAACATGCCCCTAGCAGGCTACCTGTTTGTAATTGAGAAGATCCGTGGAACGAAAAGTCCGATGGAGGACCCTAGCTGGAAACCGCCTCCCAGGTAAAGATGAGTTCTGAAAGGGGGGGGTGCTAGCATCTGAAACGGGTGCTTCGGCAATCCCCTTCGGTCGATACAACGAAAGTCATGACGACTTCCGCTATGACCCAAGCTAATTTCAGACACTGACGATGCACTTCACCCATTGTTCACTGTGGCTGCGGGATCGGGGCGGTCAGCCCGGTGATGTACGGTGTGTTCTGCAGCGGCTGGTCACGATCAAAAAATTCGTTCACATGCCACACTTCGCTGCCTTTGTGAGTCAAGGTTAATTCGCGATAGGTCAACCGCAGCGGCTGGTAGTACCACGCCACCTTGCCGTTGACCTCGATCGATTCGAGTCGGACGACTTGCTCGGGGTCCGTGCCTTGGTCCCAGACGAATGCAAACAGGGCACCATCGTGCTGTTGGGTGGGGTTGGCGTATCGATACAGCGGTTTGGGAAGCAGACGCAGTTGATTCTTGACACCGTTGCTGACCATTTCGCTGCTGAATTGGCGAGCCATCGAACGCATTTGCAGCAGCCGAGCTGCGGGGGTGCCCGCAACTTCGGGAGCATCAGGGACGGGATGCATCGTCAGATCGTCCACGCGGGGAGTCCAACGTTTAGTTGGAAAACCATTGATCATGACCGGTTCGATCGGTTTGGGACTCAGCAAATGCAATTCAATGAATTCAACGGTCACCCCTTGGATTGGCAGCGAACCGATTGTGCCGAGCACCGCCAACCGTTGGTTTTCGTCGTGCCAGACGTAGACGCTGCCAAAGATGTCGCCATCGGAGGTAAAGCGAAACAAGGGCTGGGTTTGCAGTTTAAAAACGTCCGCTCCACCTTGCGATTTTAGATCCAGGCCAGCTGCGGTGCTCGCAAACGTTTCGTACAACCGATCCGCACGTTCCGTCGGTGTCTCGCTGTCGGACGCTCCGTTCTCTTGTGCCGCTCCGTTCTCTTGTGCCGGAGTGATTGACGAAAACAGGATCAGACATGCACCGATGCAGACGGAAAAGAGGGGGGAGGCCTTCATTGTGTTTCTCTTTAGATTGTTGGCTAGCTTGGGTTTGTTCCGCTGGTTTCACTCGAGTTCGTTGTTTCACGGGTGTCGTTCGTTTCGCTGGCCGCAGCTGCTTCGTTGGTGTCAGAGCCCTCGCTGGCGGTTGAGGTTTCGCTTGACGTCACCTCCGCTGCTTCCGCTTTTTCCTCCTTTTTGTCCTGCGGTTTTTCCCAATCACGCCAAGCGTTCAGGTACGCCGTGTAGGCTTCGGAGGTATCGGCGCGCTGTTGGATCCACTCTTTCGCCTTCTGCACCAACTGCATCTCATTATCGATCGTGGTTTTGCCCATCAACACCATCGATCGCAAAAAGATAAAGTAGGTGTCGAGCACATCGCAGCGACAATAATCGCTGATCTCGGTCAATTTTCCCTCGTCATATTGCTGTTGGACTTGGTCGCCACGCAGATCCATCTTGCCCGGCTTTTTGACTAGCTGAGCGACAAGGTTCAGACCGCCGTTGCAGCGTGCGGCGCCGTAATTGGTCAATAATTCTTGCAAATCCAAGTGAGCTTCGGTGGTAAATCGGTTTCGCGGCGATCGATAACCATCGTTCTTGAACCACTTGGCGGCCGAGATGCCATAACGAAAGGCTGCCAATTCCATGATCGGCAAATCAAACGAGCGGCCGTTGAAGGTCACCCATTGAGGTTGGCCGTACATCTCCCAGCCTCGCCAAAAATGTTCGGTGATCACGTGAGGACGAAAGTGGGGTTCGTCAAGCGAAACGATATCAATCAAACTAAAGTCGCGGGCCACTTTGGCAATCACGACCGAAATCGGGATCTGGTAAGTGTAAGGGATAAACGTGGTGCCGTTTTGTTCGACAAGTTCGTCTTGATACGTTGCGATCGCCTTCTCGGGTGAAAGTCCTTGACCTCCGTAGCGGACGTCGGCAATCAACTCTCCGTCCGCGATACTCTCCACGTCGAAAATGAAATGGGCAACTTTTTCGGTCATGGGATTCTTCGCTAGAGTGTGGGTTCGCGAGGCCGTTCGCGAAGCAGGATTATGATTGGGTTGACGGTTAGTCGCCCCCGAGACGCGGTTAAAGGCGTTGCGGGAGTATTTCGATCGAATCTGGACGCTGCTCGGCTTAAACTGCCAGCCATTCTTTCTTAATATGACGTCACCTGCAGTAAAGATATCAAAACTTGGCCATATTCACACGATAAACCATGAACCAAAACCCCTCCGTCACCATCAATGCATCACGGTTGCTCGAACGATTTTTGCGTTACGTGCGAATCGATACCGCAGCGGACCCCACCAGTGACGAATATCCCAGTACGCAAAAACAGCGAACACTCGCTCAGCTATTGGAGCAAGAGTTGGTTGCGATGAGCATCTCGGACGCTCACATGGACGAAAACGCCTTGGTTTGGGGCACGGTTCCGGCTACCAACGGCGGCGGAACTCCGGCGGTCGCATTGGTCGCTCACATGGACACCTCGCCCGAGGCCCCCAGTGCAAACGTGACCCCGCAAGTCATCGAAGCCTACGCCGGAGGCGATATCTCGCTGGCTTCGGGAATCGAAATTTCATTCTCTGACACACCCGAATTGGCTTCGATGATCGGCAAGACGTTGATCACGACCGACGGAACGACCTTGCTCGGCGGCGATGACAAGGCGGGGATCGCGATCATCATGGAGCTTGCCCAAACGTTGATCGAAAACCCGCATCTGCAACACGGGGACGTTCGTTTGTTATTCACCTGTGACGAAGAAATTGGTCACGGCACCGACAAAATCGATCTCCAAAAACTCAATGCCACGGTCGCGTATACCGTCGATGGCGGTGGCGCGGGTGACATCGATGTCGAAACGTTTTCCGCCGACGGAGCAACCGTTCGATTCACGGGGAACAACATTCACCCCGCGATCGCCAAAGACGTGATGCTCAACGCCGTGCGCGCGGCCGCCGACTTTGTCGCCGAATTGCCTCGCGACGGGATGACCCCGGAAACCACTTCGGAGCGTCAGGGATTTATTCACCCCAACGCGATCCATGGCGGAGTAGGCGAAGCGACGGTGGAATTGATATTGCGCTCATTTGACTCTGAGGATTTGGACGGCTACGCCGACATCGTTCGCGCGGCAGCCGAAACGGCGGCAAAGAAAACGCCGGGTGTCAAAGCCGACGTCAAGATTTATCGCCAATACCGCAACCTTCGCGAAGGTCTTGAAAAACTGCCTCAGTCGGTTGATTTTGCCGAACAGGCGTTCAAGAACCTCGGCCGCCCCTGTAGCCGCGAGATCGTGCGGGGCGGAACCGATGGCAGCCAATTGACCGAGAAAGGATTGCCGACACCGAATTTGTCCAGCGGCCAGCACAACATTCACAGCGTTCGTGAATTCGCGTGTCTGGACGAAATGGTCGAAGCAACCGAGCATCTCATCGAACTGCTCGCTCTCTGGAACACGCAGCGGTCATAGTGACAGAACGCTAACGGCTTGTTGCTTTGAAGAGCCGCTTGCGCGTGAGCGGCTCAGCCTTATCCTGCCCGTTAGCCGGTGCCTAACGGCTAATGTCAACTAATTTGGTAGCGGCACGGCGCGGGGCCCGTCCGGTTGCGGCGTGATAAAACGTTCGAAATTGACCGGGCGGCTGACGCTGGACCGCTAAAAAAATACGCGGTCAGAACGAAAGTCTTGGCGACTGTCGCTACGGAGGGAAGCGGCGCGTCGGGGCACCGCTTAATACGCCAATTCGATGCCGCTGCTGACGCCGATGAAGCTGAGGTTGTCGTCCAGCGGGCTGTCGCCAGACATGCCGCCATCAGGACCGGTGAACACGCCGGTGGGATTCGCGCCGCCAACATCCATGAAATGCTGAGCTTCCAGTGCGACTTGCATCGAGAACCATGTCGCCGGTGCATATCGCAAACCCAGCTGGATCTCGGCATTGCCAGCGAACGAGTGGATAGCGTCTTCGGATGAATGTAAATCAATCGCGTTCAGCGACTGAGCATGCTCATTCACATCATCCTCTGCAGTGAAACTCTTTTGCCCGAATAGTAACGAGCCTCTCGCATTGGCGAACAGCGACAATGTATTCAGTGGCAATGAATGAGTGAACCGCATGGCGACCGTGGGGCCAAAACCACGAAATTCGCTGCGGGCGTCAAGGTTGCCTGCATCGGTCATCGCGTGATAACGCTGCGCGATCTTGGCGTAGCGAATCCCAGCGTAGACATCCAGCGGTTTGACGATTTGTCGTTGCATTTCCCAATCGATCACATCGGTGCGAATGCTGCTCGTGAAGACCCCCTCTTCGACGAATTGAAGTCCCGTTGATGCGTCGCCATCTTCGAACAGATAGCCCACGGTACCAAGCGTGAACGAGCTGGCGGGGATCAGCCCGTTGGCATCACTCGCTTCGAACGATTCGCCGTGTCGGAATTGCCAATAGCGGACTCGCCAACCCAGTGTTTCATCATTGGCTTCGCGGCCCAACTGAATTCGCGGGCTGTGTTCCATCCCCCAAGGAAACATGACATGCGAAAACACATCGTCTTCGCGTTCAGTAATCAAACCGGTCGAATTGCTTTGGATCGGTTGCACGACCACGCTTTCGTAAGTGACAAACCATTTCGCTGGTTGAGGTCTGTGAGCGTGACGAAGCGGAGTTTGCAATTCCGAGCGAAGCGAGGCGATCTCGAAATTTTGTTCGCTCATCTGAGCCTGCAGTTCCGCAACCTGGATACTTAGATCGCTCGATCCGGCATAGTCCTCCATGCTGGTTTGCACGATCTGGGGTTCGGATTCACTCGCCGTCGGTTGTCCGACACCTTCGGTCAGGAATCCGGAAAGACTCTCGTCATCGAACTCTTGAGCAAAGCTGGGGGATGCAATCGAAATTGCTAGCAAGCCGAGGCAAACGAAAGCGCGTCGAAACGCGGGGACATTTAGGTGAGGCGAGGTGGGATGCGGTGTCATGGTGAATTTCTGGGCAGTTACAAGATTTTAGGAGGGGGGCTCAGCCTGATGACATTGCGAAAGGTCGGTTTCATGAATTTTTTTCGCCCATGCGGCAACCGTGATGGATGCCGCGAGCAAGCGATCGGGCCACGGAAATCGCGTTAATAAGCGAAAATCTTCGTGGTTGTCCCCTCCAACTAGCAAATGGGAACCGTCACCGATAGGGAGATATCAGAAAATCAACAATTGAGTTTCTGCGTGAAACTCGTCTGGAGCTGTGTCGCCGTTTCGACTACTAATAGCTCGACAGAAGGTCAGAAATTTTCGAAGTTTGCCTCAAGCTCGCTTTGATTCTGACCGAGAAGCGTCGGCCATGAGGGCCGGCGTCGACCATTTGACCCGAATGGATTTGGGATTTTCAGCGATGAAACTCGACTCACTCCTTGCTCAGCTGCGCCGTCGCTCTCGTCATGCCACCGCTCGGAAGTCGTTAGCCAAGAAAAAATCTCGCAACCGGCTCGCCGCACGACGATCGTCGTTTGAATCGCTCGAACTTCGCCGTCTACTGGCGGCGGATGTTTCGCTCAGCAGCAATCGCTTGCTGGTGACCGACAATACCGACGCGAACGATGACTTCGTGATCGAAGTTTCGGGTGGCAACTATGTGATCTCTAATAACAGTCCGATCACGGCCAGTGGAATAGCAGATTCCGATAGTGATCCCAATAAAGTCACGATCGCGATCGGGTCAATCACAGGGGTGAACGTCAATGCGGACGGCGGCAACGACGTGATCACGCTGAAAAACTTCGCTGGCAAATCGACAACGCTCAACGGAGGTTCTGGCAGCGACACGTTCAGGTTTGATGATGCTTGGGGCACCGCGACGATCGTCGACGCCGGTGGCGGCACCGTCGACTTCTCGGACGTTAGCGCCACCTTAGGGGTGACTCAGTCCGGTGGAAACGTCGTCGTCCAAGCGAGTGATTCGAGCGAAGTCAGCTATGCAGCGGCCAGCAGTTTTTCGGGGCTGCCACTTGTCTTGGATCAAACCGCCGCCCAAGACGCACTCAATGATGGGCTCGATGAACTAGCAGACTTGGGTGGCGAGCTTGAGTCGTTTGACAAGCTGGGCGAGAAAATCGAGCTGGTAGGGCAATCGATCGGTGATTACCTACCGATCGGCGAGATTCTCGACCAATCTCTGACGCAGCCCATCGCGGCCTATTTTTCTAGCCTAGGGTCGGATGATCCCGACTTGGTTGGGCTGCTAACTGCCTTGGACTCGCTCAGCGGCAGCAGCTACTCCGGTCCCGGCAATTTGACGTTTACGGTCGGCGCAAGCGGAGTGATGAGCGGAGATGTGATGACGCTGGACCTCAGCGTCGTCGCGTCGGTGACGCACTCGGCTGTTTCGCTTGATCTTGGCGAGACCATCCGGGGGCTCGATGGGGCGCTCGAGGAATGGATGACGACCTCTGGCGTGACCGCCAACCTGACCACTGGGTTTCAGTGGGATTTCAGCGTTGGCGTGGATGCCACCGCCACGCCGTTCTTCTTTGCTGATTTTGACAACGATATCAGCGTCACTGCTGACGTAAACGTCACCAATGCCTCGTTTGACCTCAATGCGGGGCTGCTTGGCTTGGGCGTCGGGCCGCACGGGCCGGCGAGTGCGTCCAGCACGATCGTTTTGGATGTCGACACCACATTGAATACCCAAGCGTTGATGGGGATGGACGGCACCAACGGCGGCGCGTCCGACGGAGTGCTGCGGATCAACGAACTGCAAAACGCAAATCGAGTGAACGTCCTCGCCTTGGACACCGCTGCGACCGCACAGCTGGACATCGACCTTTACGCTACGGCAACCGGCGTGACGGGGGTCACCGATGGCACCCCCGCAACAATTCATTTCAGCGACGATTTGTTCAGTGCCACCACACCAACGTTCAGCGAAAACTTGACTTCGCTAGGGATCGAGGACTTTTACAACCTCAACGCAAAATCGGTGCTGCAAGTGATGCAGCAGTTCGGCAGCTACTTGGACGTGTTGGGTTCGAAGACATTTGAGAATGAGCGACTGTTGTTGGGGACCACCACCATCCTCGGTGATTTGGTTAACGTCGACGGTTTGTACGAGGACGAGTTTCTCAAGCGAATCGAATTGCCACCGCACACCGCCACCACGCCGCTAACCGACATCGTCGGGGTGCCTGAGTCGGGCGAAACATTGAGTTCATTGTTGGGGACCAGCGGTGATAGTGCTCCCGAATTCACGGTCACTTTGCGTGACGGGACTGCGTTTGATGTCGATCTCGATGGCACCGCGACATTGGCCGATGTCGCAAGCCGTATCCAAACTGCATCGCCAGGGACCGCGAAATTTGAGGTCATCACCGAATCCGATGGTGCATTGTTTTTGGTCGATAAAACCAGTGGTGCGTCGGACAGTGACAAGTTTCATGTGACCGCCAAACAGGATGGATCGAGCGAGGATTACGCAGCGGCCGCCAAGTTGGGTTTGACCGCGGTTGCGGTGAAGAAGGACGTCGTCGGCGATGACACTGACGAATCGGTGATTCAATTAGCACCCAACCCCGGCGCAAACTTTGCAACGCTTCAGCAGATGCTCTCGCTGCCCACCGGTGGCGGTTCCGCCTACACGACCGTAGGTCCAATGAGCTACGACGCGTCGACGTCGACGTTCCGTTTCACGCTTGACATCGCTAAGACCTTTGCGGATTCAACCGACACGCTGAACCTGCCCGATTTTGGATCGCTGAGTGGTTTGAGCACGACAAGCGGTATCGATCTTTTGAATCCCACCGCGACGCTGCATCTGCCGTTCGAACTCGCGTTGACGAACGTCGGCTTCGACACGCCGCTTTCGTCATCGACGCCGATTTCGCAGTTAAACTTGGGTGCCGGCATCGCACTGCTCGAAGGTGTCGACGACATTCGCGTTCATCTTGCCGATGGGACCACGTTCGCTGTTGATTTTGATCCGACGCTCGCCTCCGTCACACTGGCAAGCCTCAACGCAGGCGCGGGCGTGCCGACTTCGGGCGATGCCAACGCCGACTTGCAGTTCACTTTGAACGATGGCACTACCTTTGACGTCGATTTGGATGCTGCGGTGGCTTCGACCAGCGCGGCACCCGCGACGCTGGGTGAATTGGTCGAAGCCATCGGAGCCGCCGCCGATGCCGCCGACGCGATCACCGGGACCGTCGCAGCAGGCGCCACCGCGAATCAGTTGATCGATTCCTCGGCACCCTTCGGAGCGGTCGATAGCTTGGTGGGGCGTCAAGTGGTTGTCGGCGAGCAAACTGCGACGATCACCGCCAACACCGCCGACACATTGACGCTGAGCAGCGATTGGAACACGCCACCCACCGCTGGCGACAACTACGAAGTGTCAAGCCGTTTGACGGGGTTCGCCAGCCTTGATGCGGCGCGTGGCACGCTCAGTTTGATCGATGCGACGACGCCGGTCGGCGCGCCCGCTTTGGCAGTGACCGGTACGTCCGCCGCCTCACTCGGCATTGACGGTACAGCAGAACAACGCAACTTCGGCGGCAGCACGTTGACCGCGATTGAACATTCATTGGTGACACTGGGTGACTTGATTGGCAAGATCGAAGCGGCAGCGACGGCGGCCGGTTTGACGCTGCCGAGTTCATCGTCGTTCTCAACGGGTTGGGATTTTGATGTACAGATTGCCGATGCGGGGATCGTGTTGGTGGATCGGACGTCAACCGCAGCCTCGATTACCGGCACAGCGGAAAGCGGCGCCGCAGCCGACGAACTTTTGGACACCGCTGCGTTTACATCGTTTGCCGCAGACGCTTTGGTGGGACGCGTCGTGACGATCACCGGTGGCACCGGCGCAGGGCAAAGTGCAACGATCATTGCCAACACCGCCGATACGTTGACGTTGGATTCCGATTGGGACACCGCGATCGATGCGACTTCGACATACACGATCGCTAACGAGCTGATTGTCGCATCGCTGAACAATTCCGGAGCCCGCGTCAGCCTTGGTTTAGCCTCCGAGGCAAAGGATCAAGCCTCCGTTTCCGACTCGCGGCTGTTTGACGGCAATGGTGGCGTGGTGGTTCGCACCAACGGCACGACTGCCGCTGATTTAACCATCACTCTCAGCGGAGGAGGCGCGTCGTTTGGTGTCGATCTTGATGGCAGTGTGCCGCCCGTGACGATCAATGATTTGGCGGGCCGAATTGCGGACGCCGCCACGAGTGCCGGCGTGACGACGGCTGATTTCGAAGTCTTTACCGATTCAGGAACTGGGACGATCTCGCTGATCGATCGCGGACGAGCCGGCGCAGTGTCGACGTTTACGGTCGCCAATGCCGGAGGCAGTTTTGCCGCGACCGATCTTGGGTTGGCCAGCGGTTCGGAGGTGAACGTTGATTTCAGCACCCCGGCCGGCAACGAATTGGATCCCGAGTTTGTGATCGAGCTGAAGTCACCGGCGAAGCTGCTCGGAGGCGATCCGTTGCACGGTGACACCGCAGCAGCCCACTTGAAGGTCCTGTCCGATTCGACACCGACGCTGCAATTTGATCTGGATGTTTCCGCATCGGGGGCCAGTGGTAGTGGACATTACGGCGCGTTAGCGGTCGATTTTTCGGATTTGACGATTGCGAGTGCGACATCCAATGTCGCGGCATCGTTGACGTTGGAACCAGCAACGGTGGGTCAATTGTGGGGCGGTTTGGGCAACCCGTTCCCTTGGTTAGTCAACGACCAGGTGAACTTCACCAACTCGCTCGATCTGAACATGAAGCTGCAGCCGGTGCCCGCGATCACGGGAGTCAGCAGTGGGCTGAAAACCGATTTCGAAGTCGATATCAGCAACCTGTACAACGTGCGTGACAATCTTGAAATCGTCACGCCGGTCATCCCCGGAGTGGATGATGTTCAAAGTCTGCTTGTCGCCGTCGAGCACCTCACGCTCGCCGATATGTTTGATTATCTCGATTCGGTGGGCGATTACCTTGTCGAACTTCAGACGCAATCGAAGCTGGCGGATCGGTTGCCGGGCTTCTCGAAAAGTCTCGGAGAGTTGTTTGGTTTTGGCAAAGCGTTCCAGGAACGGGTGCAAGAACTAAAAGCGTTGCCTGAGGAACTGCAACCCAAGTCGCTACAGTCGCTGAATGCTCAATTGTCCGCGCCTTTGGAAGGTGCCTCGCTGGTTGCGGGGTTAAGTTTCGATGCAGCGAACAAACATTTGATGCTCGATTTGCAGCTTGATCTCGACGCGATCAGCACGACGCTTCCGGTTTCCTTGGATTTGACCAAGTTGGGGATCGATTTAACGGCTCAGGGACTGCAGAAGGTCGCTGCGATCGTCGATACACTTAGCGCTGCCCCGATGCAAGTTGATGCGGACGGGGTGGTTGAAGTCAGCCTCGGGATTGATTTGTCCGATCCAAATGCTCCATCGCCGTTTCTAGCCGGAGCCGCTGGATCCGGTTCGGGCACCGAAGCTTCGTTTGACATTCAAGGTGTGAATGATGATGCGTTGACCTTCACCACGCTGCTGGGCAGTCTGCCCGCTCAAGTCATTAGTGGTTATGTAATTCTGGACGCTGACGGTGAAGGGGCCTCCACCGCGCCGGCCACCTACACGGTCGACCTGCAAACCAACACCACGTTGACATCGCCAAGCGAAGCGCGGAATGCTGCTTCGGCTGCGTCGACGGCGATCCAGGTGGCAGGTGAATTGGATGCCCAATTTGAACTAGCCTTTCCTGAGCAAGTGATCCCCAGCGATGCGCCCACGACGGTGCCGTTCATTACCGCCAGCGTCAGCAATATCAACGCTCCCGCCGGCGGCAGCAGTTCGCTGACGACGAACCTTGTCGGCGGCGACGGCAACTGGCCCACATTCGAGGATCTGACCAAGAATTTCTCGCTCTCCGACACGATGGACGGATTTAAGCTTGGGTTTTACGACCTATTCACCAAGCTTGACGCGGCGCTAGACACGTCGCTGTTGGGGAATGAATTGCCGTTGGTCGGCAACCAATTGGCCGAGGCCGCCGATTTTCTGTTGCAGATGCGTGATTCGGTTGTCGACAACTTGAATTTGTATGGCAAATCGATTTCGATCGACTCGGTGCGTCAAGGCATTTTTGACGCGTTTGGTCCCGGAGGTTTCGATTGGTTACAAAACGACCCTGCGTCCGGCGACAGTGTCGTCAACATCGACGATGTCAAAATGGTCACCGATTCAGTGACGGTAGAGGGACGCGAACTCGTCGTCGGAGTCGAGTTTCAAATGGACTTGGTCGCTCCGACGGAAACGCTCGAGTCCCCGGTCGATCTTGATCTGTTGTTGCCGGGGCTGGGGTTGGAAATTGACGCACTCGCCGATGTCATGTTCGGATTTCACCTGCCGTTGTCGGTCGGTGTCAGCATTGCGGATGGCGTCTACATCGACGTCCAGCGTGCCAATGATCTAGAGATTGTCCTGGACGTCGCATTGCCGCAAGCGGCCGTGTCGATGACGGGCGACCCTCAATTGACGTTCACCAATCCAGTGACCGGAGCACCCAAGATCAGCCGTGATCGCGGCAATTGGATCCTCGATGGATTCCGCATCGGCCAAATCATCGAGGTTCGTCATTCGGACGCCAATAACGGCCAATATGTGATCGCCTCGATCGATCCGTTCGGTTTGGAATTAACGCTCGAGTCGACCGACGCCAATCTTGCTCCGACCTCCAGTTCGCTTGACCGCGTGGTCGCCGAAGGACCGAAAAGTGGTATCAGCATCGAGGTGTATCAGGTCTCGCTGACCGGACGCCCTAGTTTGACGTTCACCGACGTGACCGAAAACTTCACGCCGAAGTTACTCGAGTTTGCGAATCTGCCACCTCAGACGTTTACGATCGATCTGCGTGACGAGATCACTCGCAGCAGCGGTAGTTGGGTCGACGATGGTTTTCGTCTCGGTGATTCGATCACAATCACCGGCACGAGTAATAACAACGGTGTCTACACCATCCTTGCAATTGATCCTTCGGGACGAACGATCACAGTCGACACCGTACTGCAAAACGAAACCTCGTCGACCGGTATTGTGCGAAAGGATGAACTGCATGGCATGACCGCCACGATGGGTGTGTTGCCGTTTCGTGTTTGGGATCAAACGCCACAACAATCCGAGATGTCCGGCACGTTTGTAATCGATTTCTTGGATCCTTCGGTCATCGGCACCCCGCGGTTGTCACTGAACGATCTGATTGCCGCAGCCCCGTTTCCCAACATTCCGCAAACTGGATTCAGTGCGGCCCCGCTGCCAACGTTGTTGAGTATCAGCGAGAAGGTGGGAGCGGAGTTCACAGTAAACCCGATTTCATTGGATCTAGAGACCGATCTGCCTACCGGCGCCGCGTTTCCGCCGTATCGCATGCAATTGGATATCACGAATTGGGATTGGGATGTGACGTCGTCGTTGCTCAGCGAAACGAGCACGCCGTCGATCGCATTCAATGATGTTCAGTTCGAGGTGGTCGGTTTCGTTCGCGATTTTCTAGGTCCTGCGATCACTCGGATGAGCGTCGCACTGGAAGCGGTCGATCCACTTTTGGTCTTTTTGCAGAGCGAGGCGATGCCGATTGTGTCGCTGTTGTTTGGCAAGACCTCCTACGCGAGTGCTCCCGGCACGTTTGGCGGCGAGACTCAGATCGGGGACTTCACCGGTGCCGCCACAGCGCTTCGTGCGTTGGCCGACGGAGGCAAACCGTTCGAACGTGACGCGATCGGTGAATTCTTTTCGGATCTGTTTGAAAACCGAGAATTCGACGACATCACCTTGCTGCCGATTATGATGTTGACCGGTGAAGAGTGGATCGATATCGGCAGCTTCGTTGTCGATGGATCGGTGGCGCGAGGCCAATCGGGCGATTTGTTTGACCCCAGCGTCAACGCCGAACGAAGCTTTGGATCGCTCAAAGACAAGCCGCTGCGGATGGCCGGCGCGATCGACGTGAACTTTTCAGCGACCACGATCACATTGACAAGTGCCGAGAGTGCCACATGGATCGACGCCGGCTTTGCCGTCGGGCAAACGATCCGTATCACCGGAGACAACAATCCAGGGACGTATACGATCGCTTCGGTCAGCGATACCGTGCTGACGATCAGCGGCGGAACGTTTGCGACCACAGGGTCGTTTGTCGGATTCCGTGGCAGTGATATCGCCGTGCAGAACGCGGATGGTTCGCGATCCGGTTCGATCCTAGGTCAAATCGCAGCGATCGCTCGCGACACGTCGAGCTCGGCTCACGAGGCGGCGCAAAGTTTGGTGGCCACCCAATTATTGCCTGGACGAAAGAAAGTCGAGGGGATCGGTGGGTTCACGAACAAAATCATCAACAACGATCACTTTCAACAAGGATCCGGATTGACGTATGACGCGATCGCGTTGCCGATTTTTGAAGAGTCGTTTGGGTTATTGCTCGGTGAAACCGGATTCGATGGACGCTCCGAAGCAGACAGCCATCTGATGACCTATAGCACTCCCGAGTTGTCGTTGATCTTGTATCATTTGCAACCATTGACGTGGGAAAGTACGATTGGAACGCTCGTCAACAAAGCGGTCGCCAAGGTCGTCGGTAAACCACTGGATTCCTACAAGTATGCGGTGCCGTTTATCTCGGTTTCTTTCGAAGCCCGCGCCGATTACACAATGGCCTTTGACACCACCGGGTTGAAACGGCTTGGCATTACCGGCAACGCGGACGATATCGTCGATGGATTCTACTTTGACGATTTCGAAGGCGTCGAACCGAATCCTAGCGCGATCGGAAATTTGAACGTCGGAGCAGGCAGCCAATCGGGTGCCGCCAGCGGACTCGGGGCCAGCGGCGCCAGCACGCGGATGGATGAACCGCAAGTGCGAATTCTCGGAGGCGTCGGCCTCGGTGTTTTTGTCGACCCGTTTTTGGTGATCGCTGGCGGAGCGCTGAAGGACTTTATCCAAGCCCGTGTGGGTTTTGAGTTGTCGCTGCATCTCGGCCAGGATCAAAACTTTCACGACCCCAACGGCGATGGACGTGTCCGCGCGAATGAATTCGATATTCTGACCAGCTTTACGCAAAACTATTCTGCGGGGACTTATTCCGGCGACGGAGACGATGCGTTTGATGATGGGCTGCGGATCGAAGTCCGCGCAGATGTCTTCGCCAGTGTGAAGGTCGGGATTTTTCTGACCCATTCTGCCAGCGATTTTCCACTGCTGCCGATCGGTTTCAAGTTGATCGATATCCGCGTGAACCTGATCACCATTGGGTTTACGATCCCAGTGAATCCCGCTGAGTACTCGGCGATCGTGCTAGGGAATCGAGGCGGCGACGGCGTGCTGACGCTCGTATTCCATGACGGTCAAGACACCGCACTGTACATCGGTGCCTCCAGTGCGCCCGATGATTCCGGGCGACAAAACATCGTGGTCTCAGGACGTCATTTCCACCAAGAATTCAAAGACGTGGTTCGCATCACAGGCGTTGGCGGAACGGGAAATGACAGTGTATTTGTCATGCCCAATGTGTTTTTAAGCGTCGATCTGAATGGCGGCGACGGCAATGACATCCTGGTCGGCGGTTCGGGCAACGACAAATTGGTTGGCGGTAGCGGCGACGATATTCTCGATGGCGCCGGCGGTGACGACACGCTGTGGGGTGACGACGAAGCAGGGGTGCTAACCGGAGCAGATATCCTGTTCGGAGGCGACGGAGCGGATACGCTTCGCGGTGGCGCGGGACCGGATATCATTCGCGGTTGGCGAGACGACGACGATATCGATGGCGGCGATGGCGACGATCTAATCGATGGCGGAACCGGCAACGACACGATCCAAGGTGGTACGGGCGTCGACATTATCCTGGGCGGTATCGGTCGCGACACGCTTCGCGGTGGTGCCCAACGTGACCGCATCGAAGGCGGACGCGATGCCGACACACTGTACGGCGAAGATGGCGACGATTTGCTGTTTGGCGGTTTCGGTAACGACACCATCGATGGTGGCGCGGGCGCCGACTCGCTGTACGGCGAACAACACAATGACTTGCTACAAGGGGGATCCGAAAACGATACGCTCGATGGCGGTTTGGCCAGCGACCGGATCCAAGGAGGCGATGGCGACGATTTGATCAAATCACGCGATGGCAACGATATCCTCGATGGCCAATCCGGTGACGATACCTATCAAGTGCTGTTCGTCGCTGGAAAAGCCAACTCGCTGATCAAAATTGTCGAGAGCGGGCCAGCCGAAGACACCGATATCTTTGTCGCTATCGGGACACTGTTTGATGACCACTTCCTGTTGCGAGCCAGCGTCAGTGGATCCAACGCGTTCGTCGCGATGTTGAGCGATCCTGATCACGCTCCGACCGATCCCGCCTACGATCCCGCCGTCCAGCGGATCAACTACCTTGGCGTCGAGCGAATTGTGGTTAACGGAGGCCTTGGCAATGATTACTTTGCCGCCGACGATACCGCCGCCGAAATCACGCTCAATGGCGAAGGAGGCGAAGACACCTTCCAAATCGGCCAATTGTTCCGCAGTCAACGAAACGAAGAAGACGCCAACGTTTCGGTCGACGATGTGTTTGCCACCATCGAAACCACTCGCGGTTTTCTGTCCAACGGCATCAGTTCGCCAATGACAGTCAATGGCGGACTTGGCAACGATCGCTTTGTCGTGTTCCACAACAAGGCCGTGTTGTCGCTAAACGGTGACGAAGGGGACGACGATTTCGAAGTCCGTGCGTTTGCACTGGTCGGTTCACGCGAACCCGAACGTGCTCGCACCGATATCACCGGCGGTGCCGGAGCGGACCTTGTGCAATACGCCGTCAATGCACCGGTTCATATCAACGGAGGCGACGGATTTGACACGCTGACCGTGATCGGGACCGAATTCGGCGACGATTTTGTCATTACCAATGCCGGGGTTTACGGTGCCGGATTGACGATCGATTTTACCAACATTGAATCGCTGCGTGTGGATGGTGCCGAGGGCAATGATCGCTTCTTTGTGCAAAGCACCTCGGTCACGTTCTTGACCGAATTGTTTGGTGGGCTTGGCGAAGACACCTTCAATATGTCGGGCGACACACCGCCGGTCGTTAGCAATGACTTGCTCGGCCACAGTGGGATCATCGCCAACGATGTCACCTTTTCGAACGATTTGCGTTACCAAGATTTGAAGTTGTTTGGCGTTTCCACGAATGTCGCCGACAACGATGAACCGTTTGTCTCGATTCGCACCAGTGGTGGATCGAGCATCATCAGCGAGACGTCATCGACGGATGATGCATCGCTGCTGGATTATTACGAAGTCGTGCTCACGCGAGCCCCGCTGCTTGGTTTTGATGTGCTCGTCAAAGCACTCGCCCCACTGCCGAGTCCCGACCGACGCGAACTCGGTGCACTGGCGTTCCGTTTATCCAGTCCGGCGAGCGGAGCGGAGGAAAAGGCCGATGGTTCGGCTGTGACCCTGCGATTCACCGCCGATAATTGGATGATCCCTCAACGAGTGGAAATTCGCGCCGACGGGGTCACTCAACAGGACACGGGGCTGTTGTTCACACGGCCTGAATTGTCCGAAAGTGCATCGTTCACTTACAACGATGCCGCTTTGGAAGGCAAACAATCCGCAGTCGTCAATCACTTAGTCGTTTCCAGTGCAGCATCCGTCGAAGGGCAACCGATGGCCGTGGTTGATCAGCCGACGATCACGATTGCCACCAACGAACCGTTCTACAAATTCCTGGGCGAAACCATTCGAGTCACTCTGGCCGACGGCGTGACCGTGCAAGAACGCCGGATCGAAGACGCTCGATTGGTCGACGGGAACATGCAATTGACCGTGGATCGATCATGGTTGGCGGGCAGCCAGCTGCCCGATGTGGCCAGCAGCTATTCCATCGACTTGGACGGCACCACATTGTCGGGCAATCCGTTGTCAGCAGCCAATGCCACCTTCTCGATCATCGATCCGTTGGATCCGACGAACCCGTTTTTGGACAGCATTGACGATCTGCTCGGTCGCCAAGTCACGATCGTCGACGGTTTGGGCACGGGGCAGAGCCGGTTCATTACCGGTGCCGAAGGCAATGTTACCTTGACTGGTTCGCAAACCGCAATCTACTCGCCCAATGTCGCGACGTTCGCCTTGGATTTGACACCGGGAGACCAGCGAGTGGATGTCACCTCGGGGGCCATCCTCAAAATCACCGTGCAAGGTGACTTTGATCAAACCAGCGAATACTTGACCGTCAACGTCGATGGTAGCGAAATCCAATCGTTCTTCAGTGGCAGCGATGGACGCTGGTTTACACCGATGACGGCGTCGATTGCGCTAACGCAAGCACAATTGCAAGCGATGCTCGACGATGGGCACATTGATTTGTCATTTACGCCGTCGGCAAACGTGAACAATTTTGATGGTTACTACGGCACCTCGCGGGTCTCGTTTGATTTGCAGTTTACCGCTGACGCCAGCACGGCGACGTTCCACAAAGGGGTTCTCGGTGATCTGAATCTGACACTCGACCGAGGCTGGAAGCAAGGCGATTCGCCCGATGTCGACAGCAAATTCCAAATTCGCATCGACGATGCGTTGATCGGCAAAGTCACCGGGATCAACGAAAGCCCGGTGGGGTTGCCTGTCGATCCAAGCTTCCCCGCGGAATTGGATACGCGAACGACCTTTACTGCGAGTGCTGCGGACTTTACCGATCCCGATTTCGGTCCCGAAGGGCTACGCGGCGCTACGATCGAAATCGTTGGCGGCCCGGGTGCTGGCCAGCAGCGTTTGGTGCTGGGGGCATTGAACAGCACGACATTGATATTGAATGGAGATTGGCGAACCAATCCAGTCGCCGGAGAAAGTTTGTATCGGATCGCTCGTTACGACGGTTTGGCGGTCGCCAGCGTTGGTGTGGAAATTCACGACAACGACGAAGCCAGCTTGATTGTCGATGAGACCAAGGGGATCAATTCGAGCGTCACCGGTTCCGTGGTTAAGGACTTTGACACGATTACCTCGGTGATCGAAGGAGGTGACGGTGATCACTTGGGCGAACGCGACGTGGTACTTGTCAAACTTTCACGTCAACCGACCGCGGCGGTGAACGTCACGCTGCAATACGATGGCACGCAATTGACGCTGCAGAATCTGGACGGCAGCCCCATTGCTGGGAACGTGTTGACGTTCGATTCCGCGAACTGGAACACCGCTCAACAAGTCGTCGTGGTCGGCTCGCATGATCTTCTGCGAGAAGGTTTTCATACCAATCTGATCCAATTTGTAACGACTTCGGCCGACGTCGATGCGGTGCTCAATAGGACCGATGATTTTAAGATTGCCGATGGGGAGTCGGTTGAGTTTGTCGGGCTAAGCAAACAGCCACTGTCGATCACTTCGGTGACCTACAATGGTCAAACTCTGAGCCAATACGATCCGCTAGTACCCTCGGGCACGGCAAGCAAGCCCGTGTGGCAATCGATCAGCAACAAGATCGTGTTCCGCGCCGGGGGCGATATCACGACCGTGTTGGGCAGCGATCTGCACGTCAGCTACACGTACAACAATCCTGGGTACCAGGACGTGTTCACGCAACCGGTGCTGGTCCGCACCAGTGATGCGGACGCACCAACGGTGCTAGTGCGCGAAACCGATGGGTCAACCGATGTGGTCGAAGGAGCCGCTTCGTTCTTGACGATTGAATTCAGCGGGGCTTCGTTTGCCGACAATAGCCTTGTCGATCGAACCGTCACCGTATCCGGTGGCAGCGGTGCAGGACAAACCGCCACGATCATTCGCAATACCGCCACCACGTTGACGCTGGACCGCACCTGGAGCGTGTCGCTGGACAACACCAGCACGCTGACGATCTCGAACGATGTGGTCGCGGGTTTCTCAGTTCCTGGCACGGCAACCGGCACGATCGCCGTCGCTTACCAACGCGAAGCCCACCAGGTATACCTGGTCGCAGGAACGAGCTACACGTTTGACCTCGAGGGTTCGGCGACCGGCAAAGGATCCAATCCCGATCCGTATCTGTGGCTGTTTGATAGTTCCAACCGACGCGTCGCTCACAACGATGACGGTGGCGTTGGATTGAATTCGCGTCTGGTGTTCACCCCCAGCACCTCCGGAATGTATGTGTTGTCAGCAGGCGGTTACTCCAATCGCACTGGCAGTTACACGCTGAGCACCCAGTTCACTCACGACATTCCTGGCGACGCCACGACACCGGCACGCTTGTATGTTCCCGATTCCTCCGTCACTTGGATCGATTCGGGGGGCGATCAAGATTGGTATGCCGTCTCGATGTCGGTTGGCAACATCTATACCTTCGATATGCAAGGTTCCGCGACCGGTCATGGAACGCTCGCGAACCCGCTACTGCGATTGATCGATAGCAACGGAAACGAAATCATCACCAACGATGATGTCGATGGTGCGACCAATCGCAACGCTCGGATCACCTACGTGCCTACCATTTCCGGCACTTATTATGTGTCGGCCCAGGCCGCTGGCGGTTCGACCGGGACGTATCAATTAAGTACCACCACGACGCCCGCGGTCTTGTTGGTGACGTCCAGCACGATCGAATCGTTCGAAACGGACAGTTATGAATTGGTGCTGACTGCCGCTCCCGACGACGGCACCGGTTCGGGACGCGTCGAAGTCACCGTGACTCCGGAAATCACCAAGACCACTCGCACCGGCGGTGTTCGGACCGATGCGAAACAGGTCACGATCTACAACTTGGACGGTCTGCCGACCGACCGAGTGCGTGTCGATCCGAGCAATCCCGACAATTTGATCATCAGCTTTGATGAATCGAACTGGGACACTCCGGTTCGCATCGGTGTGCGAGCGATCGACGATGCCAAGGTTGACGGTGGCGATACCAAGGTGTTCGCCGACGGACCTAACACGCTCAGCGAGATCCTTGGCCCAGTCGTCGTCGATGGCGCCGGTGGCGAAGGTTCGTTGGTCGGCATCGGACCTCCAGAAAAATTCCCTTACGAAACCAATGTCAAACAGAAAACCGGCGACGTCGAGTCGGTCAATGGCTTGGATGTGAACCTGCCTGTGCTGACGACGGAGCAATTGACGCAGTTGGGTCTGGCATCGGATCTCAGTAACGTCAGTGACCTGGTCGGTAAAACGATCGAAGTGGTCGCGACGTATCCGACCACCGACTGGTTGAGCGTGTTCCCATCGGCGACCACGGGCAGCCCGAATGATCCGGTCGTGGGCCAATTCCGCTTGATCACCGCAGCGACCGCGATTGGTGGCAAAATCACGCTGAGTTTGAACGAGCGTTTTGGCATCGGCGGCAACACCGTAGGCACGATCACTCCCGGAGCGACGTCGGATGTCGAGGTGACGCTCTCGCGTGAACAGCAATTGAAGCTGGGGATCGGTAGTGCGGATGACCTGCTTGGTCGCTACTTGGAAGTCACCGATGCAGCCGGCGTGAAAACCGGCGAAGGTGAAATATTGAGTGCCGTCGACAATGGCAACGACGTGATCACAATCACGGTCGCAGCCGACTTTACCGTAATCGCTGCCGACATCGATGGATTCTTTATCCGCTCGGACGACTTGATCAAGAGCTACGCCATCACTTCGGAAAGTTTGAATTTCTTCGTTACCGAATCCAACTCGGTCGACTACATGTTCATTCACGACGAGGACAGCCCGGCGGACAGCACCGGCTATCTGACCGATTCCCGTTTGTGGGGACTGAACATGGGGCCGGATATCACCATCGGTGGCCGGATGCGTGCTGGCGGAATCAGCTACGGAAACTTGGAAGTGCTGCAGATCGATTTGGGCAGCGGCAACAACGATTTCCACGTGCTTGGCACTCACACTCGTCGTGATGATCCGAACACGGCCGCCGACGAGACCTATCAAACATGGACGTTCCTCAATTCCGGCGACGATGTTTATTGGCCTGTAACCAATCGCAAGGGCGATGTGGTCAACGTCCAGCTGAACGAGCTGGATGATGCTGTAATCACCGGCGGAACCGTGACCAGCGGTGCGAATGCATCAGCAACCGAGTTCACCAAGCTGGTCGATGCAACGTCACCGTTTGGCAGCGACGACAGCATGATCGGGTTCAAAATGACGATGACCAATGCCGCCGGCAGCGTGCAGCAACGAACGATCCTTGACAATACCGCCGACACTCTTTGGTTGGATGGAGTGTGGAGCGAAATTCCAGTCTCTGGCGATACCTACACGATCACGAACCAGGCCGATGGTGCCTTCGCAGTCAACGCCCAAGACGGTGACGATACGATTGACGCCAGCGGATCGACTCTCGGTATCGTTGCGTTTGGTGGACTCGGCGATGACCGAATCATTGGCGGCGACGGCAAAGACATCCTGTTCGGTGACCAAGGACGTGTCGATTTCTTTGGCGACGATGATGGCAACGGAAATCACCCGATCGTCACGCGTTTGGGAACGACACCTCAGCCGATCAGCGGCACGGTGACCGGCGATTTCGGTAACGACGCGAACCTGGTCGATGCGAACGCGGCATTCCCAATCGCCGATGGCTTCGATATTGGGTTGGTCGGTCTGTATGTCGATATCAACAACGGCACCGGGTTCCTGCAAACGCCGCGATTGATCACCGGTGGCGATGCAACCTCGCTCAGTATTACGCCGGACTTTACTGAAACGCTCGACGTCACCAGCACCTATCGCATCTCGACATATCCCGAGAACCAAACCGATGGCGTGGTTCGGCAAGCCAATTTGATCCTGACGGTTAACGATGCCGCCGGTGGTAACGATGTGATCCGTGGCGGGCTCGGCGACGACCAAATCTTTGGCGGTGCCGGCGACGATGATTTGTCGGGCCAACAAGGCAACGATATCTTGCTTGGCGATACCGGCGTGATCGATCGGGCCGCCGTGACTCCGGTCACAGGAACGGCCGTTGCAAGTTTGGTGCAATCGGTTCGTACCAAATCGCCGTCGATCGGCGGCAGCGACATGATTTCGGGCGACGAGGATAACGATATCATCTTCGCCGGCTTTGGGACCGATTACGTTAATTTTGATCGCACCGCGGCCGCGCTAACCGGCGAATCCGGTAACGATCTGATCGTGGGCGACAACGGCAACGCCGACTTTGATGTATCGGCCGGTGTATCGGCCGGTGTGTCGATCCTGGTGCAGCTCGAAACCAATGAACCGACGCACGGCAGCGACGATTTCATCACGGCGGGCGAAGGCGAGAAGATTATCTTTGGCGGTGCCGGTAATGATACGCTGTTGGCCGGCGGCGACACACTGCCCGATATCGTGATCGGCGATGAGGGAATCGCCCTCTTTGATCCGACCAGCGGCATTCGTACGCATGTCGCCACCACCACAACCAACATCGGTGGCGATGACACCATCACCGCGGGCAACGCCTTTAATATCTTGCTTGGCGGTAGCGGTTCGGATCATATCACCGGAGGCGATTTGCAAGACGTGATCCTCGGGGATAACGGGCGAGTCGAATTTACCGCGTTTGATTCCGATCCGACGACGCTGGATCAAATCATTACCATCGATCCGACCCTCGGGGATGTCGATACGATTCAGGGCGGTTCCGGCGATGACATTATCATTGGTGGTACCGCTGGCGACGAGATTCACGGCGGCGATGGCTATGACATCCTGTTTGGCGATCATGCCGAAATCGACTACCGACGCCCCGTCGATCGCAATGTCGTCAGCCGCTTTATCACCGCAGCCGATGGTGGCGGAGACGACCAAATCGACGGCGATGGTGGCGACGACTTTATCTTTGGCGGCCAAGCCAATGACACCATCAACGGTGGCACAGGCCAAGACGATATCGTCGGCGGACATAATGTGCCATTTGGTGCCGATGGCGACGATACGATCGACGGCGGTGACGAAGCCGACGTAATCCTCGGCGACAACGGGATCATCACGCGGACGCTGCTGAGTGTCGGGCTGGGCACTTGGGAAACCTACCTCGCTCCGTTTGACTCGATCGTGATTCGCGAAGTTCAACCGTTTGATGATCGTGATCTGATCCAAGGCAATGATACGCTGCGAGGCAGTGGCGGGATGGACATCCTTCGCGGCCAACGCGGTGACGACGAAATTCATGGTGGTGACGACGATGACGAGATCATCGGCGGGCTCGGCAGCGACACGATCTTTGGCGACGGTGGACAAGACTTTATTCTTGCCGACGCAGGCCAGATCCTTCGTGATTTCAATGACGATGGCACTCCGCAATTGAACAGCGACGGCACGTGGCACCGCGATTTGTTGACCGAAGAAATCGGACGCATCACCGATATCATTCCGATCGACCCGACGGGGCTGGCGAATCCGCCAGCCGACTTGGCTGCTCGTTTGCTCGCCGCCGACCGCGTCTTGCTGTCCGGCGTCAATCTATCGAACGGGTGGAAAAACACCGACGACCTGACTGGCCAGTGGCAAACCGTGGCAATTCTGATCGACTTGGTCGATGCGGACGATGACATCGTCGACGGTGGCGATGGGGACGATATCGTGCTGGGCCAACGCGGCGACGATACGCTGCGTGGTGGCAATGGCAACGACACCCTGATCGGCGATCACGGCATCAACACCGCTCCGATGGAAACCGATCTGCCGCAAATGATCGACTCGATCCGCTTGATTGGCGTTGATGCGACAGCAAACCAATTGTCCGGGATCACGGTGGAATTGCCTGGATTTGGGCAAGTGGTTGTGCCCGAGATGGTAGCCGAACCAGGCGACTTGGTGGCCGAGCGTCCTCGTTGGGATCGTGTGACCAGCGTTAACAAAAAGCTTGCCGAGATCGTCGGGCAAGACGATTTGAAGACCAGCGACGATTTGTTGCTCTCACCGGCGATTTCGATGACGCCTCACTTCATCGACCACGCCGGTGAACTCGATGGCAATGATTCGCTGTTTGGTGACGATGGTGCCGATTTGCTGTTTGGCGACAAGATGATCGTCAGTAGTGACCTGCAAACCGGACTCACTCCGATCAACGAAGCGATCGATCGAGCAACTGGCGCGGTCGCGGGTGTGGTGTACGCGTTCGAAGGACTTGCACTGGACCAAAGCGTTGTGAACTTCGAAATCGATCATTTGGTCAATAACCAACAGCGAATCGAAGTGGGCAACGACCGGCTCGAAGGCGGCAACGGCGACGACACGCTGGTTGGCGACAATGCCACCTACGCCCTGCCGATCACTCGCACGCTTTCGGGCAGCGAATCAGTCGTCGTCAAATCGGCTGCTCTACAGCAGCATTTGGCGGACCTCGAAACGATCGCCGATGACGCATCGCAGTTGCTCAGCGTCGCTCACCTTGGGGTGATCGATCGCTTGCTTGCCGACGCCGCGGCCGCTCGCCCGTCGTTGCCTGCGGTCAGCGGATTTGGAATCGATTTTGTCGAGCACCACCAAATCATCGTCGGTAACGACGTTATTCGCGGCGATGAAGGTGACGATACGATCGTCGGTGGTGATGCGAAAATTGTGGCTCCGCTGATCACTGGAACGACGGCCGATTTGCCGAACGCAAAGATTGTCGAAGGACTGACGGCGGATGAAATCGAAGCGGTCGAAACGCAATTGTGGACCGAAGCTCGCGAGCAGGAACGTGAACTTGCCGAACGACGTGGTCTACGGCTCATGAAAATGGACGCTGAACTCGGTCGTCGAACTCCCTTGGACCGGATCGCCTATGTTCCGTCGCTTGATCGCGAGCTCGACAATGACGATATCCAAGGCGACGATGGAGCGGACTTGGTGATCGGCGACTATGGCGTCATCGCCGCTCCGTTGGTGTTGGACACACCGACGACCGCGACCGAGCTGCGTGATTTGGATGCTCATGTCGAAGTGGTGTTGGAGCAATATTCCGACGCGGATCGTAACGATGTGCCGCGAAGCTTTGATACTCACTTAGGCCGAGAGCGTCACGCCGCGTCAACGACCGACGCGATGGCTCCCGAGTCGCGTCACAACGCCATCGATGGTCGCTGGGAAATCGGCGAAGACGACATTGATGGCAATGTGGGTGACGACACACTGCTCGGTGACAACGCTTCGGTCGTCGCGCCGTTTGTTGTCAACAATCCTGGTCAATCCGTGACCCTGCGTCGATCCGGCTACGTCGTCGCGTACGTCGATGATGCGATGGAAGCGTTTGTCGATAATCCCGTGCTCCGGCGAGTCAATGCGTCGATCAGTGGCGATTCTATCACCGGTGGCGACGGCAACGATGTGCTGATGGGCAGTGGCGGTGACGACAATCTCAATGGCGAAGCGGGCGATGATGTCGTCCTCGGTGGCAACGGCAACGACAGCCTCCGTGGTGGCACCGGCAACAACGAAATTCGTCGTGATGGTGGTGACTATCCTCGACTCGATTTGAGTGATGCGATGGGCGTTATCGTCTCGTCGACGCTGACACCAACGACGACCCAGTTGTTGTTGGATGCGGCCAACGGAGCCGACAATTTAGCGGGCTGGGCCGTCGGCGGATCGGGTAGCGGATCCGATGGCGGCGATGGTGAACCCGATGCCCCCGCACCCCCGGTGGCTCGTACCGCATCGTTGACTGGAACAACCGTTGCCGTCACGGGACAACCGATGGTACTTTCCGGAGCGATCACGGATCTGCCAACCGGAGCGACGCCGCGTTTGTTATGGGAAGTGAAAAACGCCGCCGGGGAAACCGTGGCGATTGGCAAGGGAGCCAGTTTTGAATTCTTGCCCGCACTAGCCGGGACGTACACCGCGACTCTGACCGCGACCGACAGTGAGAATGGGTTGGGCACGGCATCGGTTTCGCTGGACGTGCAAGACATTCGCATCGTCCCCGATCCAGATCATCCTGGGCAATCAATTTTGATCTTGGGCGGTAGTCAGTTCAATGATGACATCAAGCTGCAAGACGTTCGCCGCGAACCCAACTCGGTCGAAGTCCGTCACAGTCGTGGTGATGCGTGGACAAGAACCACGTACACCAACATCAGCCGCATCGATGTGTACGGTGGCGAAGGCAGTGATGACCTCTCGGCGGATCGTCAACTGGCGATTCCAGTGCGGCTGTTTGGCGGTGCTGGTGATGACAAGATCCGTGGCGGTGCGGCAGACGACTTCCTGGACGGCGGTGCAGGTGATGACCGGCTGTATGGTTTCGACGGCGACGATGTGCTCGTTGGTGGTTGGGGAGCCGATCGGCTCGACGGCGGCGATGGCGATGATTTAATGATCACCGAGTTCATGAGAACCGATGCTGGAAAGACCGACCCCGACGTGATCCTCGATCGCTGGTCCGGAACGGGCTTGTCAGTGGCCGATCGTTTGGCGACGTTGATCAGCGATCTCTCCAATGCGATCTCGAGCGACGGAGCGACCGACAATTCCGATGGCGATCGCGGCCAAGACGCGTTCTTCACCGAGTTGAGCGACGACCGTCGCGAGCGTCGCGGCGACAACGACCTGGTCACGCTGTTCTAATATCGATTGTCGTTGATCGCTCTGCGATCAAAACGCCCCAAGCCGCCTGCGTAAGTAGCGGCGATGCTGTTAGCTGAAGTAAAGTTTCGCTCAGCATTCTTCACCTCCCCCAAACTTGTTTTGGGGAGGTCAGAGCGAGCGGAGCAAGCTCTGGGTGGGGCCTCGGAGTGTTAGAGATAAAGCGTTCCATTTAGCTGCGACGAAGCCCTCCCCGGAAAACTCGCTGTGGACTCGTTTTCCGACCCTCCCGACGCTAGCTGGGAGGGTAAAGCACGAAGAGGTGAAGCACGCTCAGCGCCTCACTGCAGCGTTGCCTCAAACCCACCTAACCCGCTTCGCCGCAGCCATCTCACCGCGTGCCGCTAAATCAGCAGCACGCCGTCGCATTTGAGGGTAAGATAGTAGCCTCGCCCTGTCCGAATCCTACCCTCCCCGACGATGCACCCTGTGTCGCTTGCCAATGGTGCTGAGAAATCCCATGAAAAGAGCTCTCGCCTTCGTCGTGCTCGCCTGCATTCTGCAAAGCCAAGCTGCAGCCGAAGTCGTCGATTTCGTTCGCGATGTTCGGCCGATTTTTGAAAAACATTGCTATTCCTGTCACGGCGAATCGAAGCAAAAGAGCGGTCTGCGACTGGATATCAAATCCGAAGCGTTCAAAGGGGGCGATGGCTATGGCGAGTTGGTGGTTCCAGGCGACGTGGACGACAGCCCGCTGATTGAACTGGTCAGCAGCGACGACGAAGATTCACGGATGCCGCCCGGCGACCATCCGCTCTCGCCTGCCGAGATCGCGACCTTGACTCGCTGGGTCGAACAAAATGCGGTCTGGCCCGATGGCGTTGACCTCGCTGTGCTCGAGGATCGACTCGATCACTGGTCGTTCCATCCGATTTCGGACGCGGTTGCACCGGCCGTCGATGAGACCGCTTGGCCTCGCAGCGATCTGGACCGCTTTGTGCTCGCTCGCCTAGAAAGCGAAGGACTCGCCCCCGCGCCACCCGCCGATCCGCGTGTCTGGCTGCGACGAGTGACCTTGGATTTGACCGGCTTGCCACCGACGCCCGAGGATGTGGATGCGTTTCTGCAAGCGGTGGGCGATGATGACACTGCCTACGAAGCCGTGGTGGACCGCTTGCTGCAATCGCCTCGCTACGGCGAACGTTGGGCTCAACATTGGTTGGACGTCGTGCGGTATGCCGATACGCACGGATTCGAAGTCAACACGGAACGGCCAAACGCGTGGCCCTATCGTGACTACGTCATTGATGCTTTTAACAATGACACTCCCTATGACCAATTTATTCGTGAACAAATCGTTGGCGATGCATTGGATCAGAATGCGGCGACCGGATTTCTGATCACCGCATCGGTGTTGTTGCCGGGACAGATCGGCAAAGACGAACCGTCAAAGCGTTTGGCACGGCAAGATTCGATTGATGAGATCGTCGTCAACATCACCCAAACGTTTCTAGGTTTGAGCGTCGGCTGTGCACGCTGTCATGACCACAAATTTGATCCGATCTCGCAGCACGACTATTACGCGATGCAGGCGTTTGTTGCCGGAGTCGAATATGCTGATCGTGAACTTGATCCCGCCGAAGCCAAGTCGCGACGCAGCGAGTCGGCGAAGCTGAAACAGCAACTGACCGATCTCGATAACCAACTTGCTCGCTTCACACCGCTGGCTGGTTCCGCAGCCGTGCGTCCCGCTATCAACGCACGACTGAATACCGACCGTTTCGCCCCGGTGCAAACCAAACGAGTGCGGTTCACGATCCACGCGACCAACAAGTTAGAACCGTGTATCGACGAGCTGGAGATCTTTGATACCGCGGGCAACAATCTCGCATTGGACAATCGCGGTGCGACCATCACATCGTCGGGCAACAAAACTCAAAAGAATCGTCACGAGCTGCGGTTTATCAACGACGGACGCTACGGCAATTCGCGAAGCTGGATGTCCAATCAAACCGGCGCAGGCTGGGTTGAGATCGAGCTTGCCGAAACAGCGGAAATCGACCGCGTCGCCTGGGGCCGCGATCGCGAAGGCAAATTCGCCGACCGGTTGGCGACGGAGTACACGATCGAAATAGCGGACGAAAATGGAGCGTGGACAACGGTCGCCGATGCGTCGGATCGAGCTCCGTTTGACGCGGGCAAGTCCAAGCCGGCTGCGTTTTCGACCGAAGGACTCGCCGCCGACGAAGCTGCACAAGCGACCAAGCTTCACCACCGCAGGACGGAACTGGAAAAGCGGATTGCCAGCTTAGCTGAAATTCCATTGGCGTTTGCCGGTAAATTCCGCACCCCCGACGCCATTCATTTGCTTCGCCGAGGTGACCCCGAGCAACCCGAGGACTTGGTGCCACCCACGGTGCTGGCTTCATTCGGATCGGTCTCGCTACCCGTCGACGCGCCCGAGCAACAGCGGCGAGCCGTGCTGGCGGACTGGATCATCGATCCGGCCAACCCGCTGACCGCTCGCGTGATGGTGAACCGGATTTGGCAAAGTCACTTTGGGATGGGGATCGTCGAAACCGCCAGCGATTTTGGCCGGATGGGAACGAAACCAACACACCCCGAACTGTTGGATTGGATGGCACAGCAATTCATCGACTCTGGCTGGTCGGTCAAGCAAATGCACCGCACGATCGTCTTATCAGCCACCTATCGGCAATCAACCCAGTTCGATGAGGATGCGTTTGCGACGGATGCCGACGGACGGTTGCTGTGGCGTTTCCCCACGCGTCGCTTGGATGCCGAAACGATCCGCGATGCGATGCTGATGACCGGCGGCCGACTGGATTACAAGATGGGCGGACGCGGATTTAATCTGTTTAACCAGCGTGGCGGTTTGTCCGGGTTCACTCCGGTCGAGTCGTTCAGCGGCGACGGGCTCAGACGAATGATTTACGCTCACAAGGTCCGCCGCGAACGCGATGCCGTGTTTGGCGCGTTTGATTGTCCCGATGGCGGACAGAGTACCGCTCGGCGAATCGAGTCGACCACGCCGATTCAAGCCCTGAATCTGTTCAACAGTCGCTTCACGATCGAGCAATCCGAAGCGTTCGCGAGCAGAGTGAAATCTGAATCGAATTCGGACGAACTCGAGTCACAGATTCGCCGCGTGTACCAGATTGCACTAAACCGAGAACCCGCGGCGGAAGAGGTCTCCGACGCGATCCCCGTCGTTCGCGATTACGGACTGCAATCACTTTGCCGAGCGCTGTTTAACAGTAACGAATTTTTGTTCTTGCCCTGATTCGAAGAAACCTCGCTGATGAACGATCACGATCCAATGCTATCCCGCAGCGAATTCTCGCCCCTGAATCGACGTGGGTTTCTGAGCAGCACTGCCTCGGCACTCGGCTCGGTCGCGCTGCTCGATTTACTCGGTGGCGGTACGGCCCAAGCCGCATCGCCCGAGATCGATCCCGCTCGGCCGTTTGTTCCTCGTGCTTCGCATTACCCGGCCAAGGCCAAGAAGGTGCTGGTGATTTTTTGTGCTGGAGCGGTTAGCCAACTCGAGACGTGGGACTACAAACCCGAGCTAATCAAACAGGACGGCAAGCCGCTTGCCGGTGGCCCGGCGGTGACGTTTCAAGGACCGGCCGGAGACTTGGCTCGCCCCCAATACAAGTTCCGGCAGCGAGGTCAAACCGGAAAATGGGTCAGCGACATGATCCCGCATTTGGCGGAATTGACTGACGACATCGCGTTCATTCATTCGTTAACGAGCAAGAGTAACACGCACGGACCAGCCGAGAATTTCCTGTCGACCGGTAATATTTTGGACGGATTCCCGAGTCTCGGGTCGTGGGCGACGTATGCGCTGGGCAGTGAAAATGCGAACCTGCCTGCTTACGTGGCGATCCCCGACCCTCGCGGCGTTCCTCAAAATGGATCGAATAATTGGGGGCCAGGTTTCCTGCCGGCCGCATTCCAAGGCACGCCGCTGAGTTCAAAGAATCCGATTCGGCATCTGACCGCCGACGGCGTTGCCACGGACGCCGATCGAGCGACCCGGTCGCTGTTGCAGCGAATGAACGAACGACATCAGGATCAGAATCCTGGCAACGGAAAATTGGCGGCACGGATCGCCAGTTACGAATTGGCCGCACGGATGCAATTGAGTGTTCCCGAGATCAGCGACCTGAGTACCGAGCCCGCACATGTGCTTCGCAGTTACGGTGCCGACGATGAATCGAATCCAACGCGAGCCGCATTCGCACGCAACTGTATCCTCGCGCGGCGGATGATCGAGCGTGGCGTCCGCTTTGTCCAAGTGTTCAACGGCGCCTACGCCAGCGGTGGTGAGTTGAACTGGGATGGACACAGCAAATTAAAAGAACAATACGACAAACACGCGGCCATCTTGGACCAACCCACTGCTGCGTTGATCAAGGACATGAAGTCACGAGGGTTACTCGAAGACACGTTGGTGGTGTGGTGTACCGAGTTTGGTCGCATGCCGTTTTTTCAAAAGGGAGCAAAAGGCCGCGACCACAACCCCGACGGCTTTACGTGTTGGTTAACCGGAGCGGGAGTGAAGCCAGGCGTCAGCCACGGCGTGACCGATGAACTGGGCCAGAAAGCGGTGCAAGACATTCGTCCGCTATACGATTTCAACGCCACGATCCTGCACCTGTTGGGCCTCGATCACGAGCGATTGACGTTCGAGCACAACGGAGTCCAACGCCGGCTCACGAACGTCGAAGGCGACGTGATCCACGAAGTCCTTGCGTGAATAGCGATTCTGTCACCTCTCCACCAACTTTGGTGGTTGTTGAGATACAATCCGGTGTTGCACGAGTGTACTGTCACCTCTCCCAAACGCAGTTTGGGAGAGGTCGAGCAGAGCCTTCAGCGATGCTCGGGTGAGGGCCGACCGAGCAAGTAAGGCCGCAGTCTACCGGCCGGAGTCTCGTTTTAAACTCTCCATCAACCGCAAGGTCGTGCACCGCTAGAATCTCACCGTAGCAACCACCTGCTTCACCCTCCCAGCTTGCGTCGGGAGGGTCGGAAATCGAGCCTTCAGCGAGATTTCCGGGGAGGGCGGGTGACACTGAACTTGCACGTTGCATTCTAAAAATACGCGAGCCTCAATCGCTGCATTACAAAGTTAGAATCCGGCGTTGCGCGAGTATGCTGTCACCTCTCCCAAACGCAGTTTGGGAGAGGTCGAGCAGAGCCTTTAGCGATGCTCGGGTGAGGGCCGACCGAGCAAGTAAGGCCGGAGTCTCATTGCAAACTCTCCATCAACTTAGAAGACTGCTGGTGTAGTAACAAACGAGTAGGCCGGAGGCCGACACATGACCTGCCGTTGGCGTGAGCCAACGGTATAGGGGGCGACCTGGCGCTGTAAGGCCGGAGGCCGACACACTGACGGCAGAGTGTGTCGCCCGTTGGGCTATTTTTTCTCACCTCCGCTAGTCGGTGACTCACGCCACCGGCAGAGGGTGTATCGGCCTCCGGCCTGTAGTCAACGCTGCTAAATCAGCAGTCTCCTTTGCTGGGGTGAGGGGGCTGACCGAGCAAGTCGATGGCGACGAAAACGATTCTTGCACCGGAGTTTCTCGGTCGATAGCGCGGACGCCCCCTCACCCGAGCAACGCCTTAAGGGCGTGCTCGACCTCTCCCCCTGACTTCGTCGGTGGAGAGGTAACCGCAGTACTGGCCCGAAGAAAACTCTCACCCTGTCGCGTCCCCCATCCCAATCGCAGCCCAGCCATAGTGCATTTTCTACCGTAGCGGAAGTCGTCAAGACTTTCGATCCACATCAAGCTTCCCCAGAAACTCTTCATGAAACGGTCGGATCAACAGCGAATGCCCCCCAAGGCCGGAGGCCGACACATGACCTGCCGTTGGCGTGAGCCAACGGTACCTTGGTCGACCTACCACCCCAAGGCCGGAGGCCGACACACTGACTGCAGAGTGTGTCGCCCGCTGGGCTATTTTTTCTCACCTCCGCTCGCCAGTGACTCACGCCACCGGCAGAGGGTGTATCGGCCTCCGGCCTGCAACGTCGGCCGGGCGTGGCTTAGAATGGCGGGGGCGATGTTCACGTCAAACGACTTCACTTCTTCACCCCCGTAGGTTTTCCATGCCGCACTTCCGTCCGATTTCAGTCTGTCTGTTGTCACTTTTCGCCTTCACAGCGCAGACGAGTTCCTTGAGGGGGCAGACCAGTGATGGGGGGACCGACGACGCGACGACTCGCTTTGGAACGATCGACGCTGCGGTGGCCGATGAGTGGGCTGCGTTGGTGCTGGGGGCGATCGATACCGAGTTTCCCAACAAGCTGTCGCTGGTCTACGTCGATGCGGACCAGATCAAGACGCCGCAGGAAAACTTTCCAGCGTTCTACGGTTGCTTCGATTGGCACAGCAGCGTGCATGGGCATTGGCTGCTGGCGCGATTGCTACGCACCCATCCCACGATGCAGACCGCCCCGACAATCCGCACCGCGCTGGCGGCGCACTTGACGCAAGAAAACATCCAGCGTGAAACCGAGTTCTTTCGCCGCGATGAACACAAGACCTTCGAACGCATGTACGGATGGGCTTGGTATTTGCGATTGGTGCTCGAACTCGACCGCTGGGACGACGCCGAGGCACAAATTTGGCGCGAGAACTTGAGGCCGCTGGAAACGTTGTTCGTCGAGCGGATCACGGCCTATTTGCCGCTATTGACGTTTCCGATCCGCACCGGCCAACATACCGATACCGGATTTGCGCTGGGGCAAATTCTCGACTACGCCCGCGCGATGCAGCTCGAACCGCTGGAACAACTGGTGATCGATCGCGCCGGTGCGTTCTACCGCAACGACGTCGATTATCCGGTGCAGTACGAACCGTCGGGGCACGATTTCTTTTCGTCGGGATGGAACGAAGCGGATTTGATGCGCCGCGTGATGCCCACCGCAGCATTCGTTCGCTGGCTCGAAAAATTTGTGCCCGACGTCGCCGTGCAACTCAGCGATGGGACGATCGCGCCGGTACACGTCAGCGATCTCACCGATGGCAAGTTGGTCCATTTGGCGGGGCTGAATCTAAACCGCGCCTGGTGTCTGCGGTCCGTCGCCAACGCGTTGCCCGATGATCATCGGTTGCGCCAGCCAATGCTGGATAGCGCCGCGAAACATCTGGCCGCGGGATTGGCTTACGTCAACAGCGGGCACTATGAGGGTGACCACTGGTTAGCCACGTTTGGTCTGTATGCGCTCACTCAAGCAAGCGAAGGCACTCAAGCGAGCGAAAACGGTCATGAGTGACGCGGAGCAACCGACGCAGCCGCGATTTCGGCTGGCCAGCGGCCCTGGGCTGCTGGTCACCGCCGCGTTCATTGGCCCTGGGACCGTGGTCACGGCCAGTCGAGCGGGCACCGAGTTTGGTTGCACGTTACTGTGGACGGTGCTGTTTGCGGTGATCGGCACGATTCTGTTGCAATCGATGGCAGCACGATTGGGGATCCTCACCGGCAGCGGGCTCAGCGAAGCGATCCACGCGGTGCTGAAAACATCGCCTTGGCTACGTCCTATGCTGGGGTTGGTGATTATCGCGATCGGGTTTGGCAACGCCGCCTATCAAACGGGGAATCTGGCAGGCGCCGTGGTTGGCGTCTCTGCGTTGTTGGGTGGATCCACGCAAGCCTGGACCGCGGTGCTGGGGATCGCCACCACGTTGATCATCGCAATGGGCCGCGAGCGGTTGCTGCAAGGCGTGCTCGTTTGCTTGGTTGTGCTGTTGAGCGTCGCTTTTCTGTATACCGCGGCGGCCGGAATGCCTTCGCTTGGGCGAGTGGCCGCAGGATTATTCGTGCCCCGGGTTACGTCACAGAATCTGACGTTGGTGTTGGCGATGATTGGCACCACGATTGTTCCCTACAACTTGTTTTTGCACGCCAGTCGCTCGGCGTCGACTTGGCGCGGCGTTCCGGAACGCGATGCGATTCGTCACTCGCGATGGGATACCGCCGTTTCGATTTCACTCGGCGGGTTGGTCACGGCCGCGATTCTATTGACGGCCAGTGGAGCGTTTTTCGATCAAGGAATCCGCTGGGACACTCCCGATCAGATCGCCGCCGGACTGCGACCGACGCTGGGCGTTTTCAGCGGACATGCCTTTGCGATCGGACTGTTCTGTGCGGGGCTAACCAGCGCGGTGACTGCGCCCTTGGCCACCGCCTATGCGGTTTGCGGTTGTTTGGGGTGGCCGGCTGATCCCAGCAGCAAAGCGTTTCGAGCGATCGCGATCTCGGTAATCGCCGCGGGCGTGACAGCGGCCATGATGATGCATGGCAGCCCTGTTTTCACGATTGTCGTCGCGCAAGTCACCAATGGGATGCTTTTGCCAATCGTCGCTGCGCTGATGTTGGTCGTCATCCAAAAACGCACCGCGGGCTCGCCACTAGCGATGTCGCCCGCGAGTGTCTATGCCGCCTGGGCAGTGGTGGTGCTTGTCAGCCTACTCGGATTGTGGCGAGTGCTGGCTGCCGTTAATTGAGAAATTTTTTAACGTAGCGGAAGTCGTCAAGACTTTCGACCCACGGCGAGAGCCCTCAACACTTTTGCGAGACTGTTGGAAATAATTGCGAATGCCCCAGGCCGGAGGCCGACACTCAGTCTGCCGTTGGCGTAAGCCAACGGTTCCTGGCTCGACCTATCACCCGCAGGCCGGAGGCCGACACACTGACAGCGGTTGTATCGCCCGCTGGGCTATGTTTTTCAAGAACCGCCAGCCCCAATGCGATCTACTTTGGCGCCAAACCAGGAGCTCGTGATAGCGAAGCGGCGATAGCCGCCCAGTCGAAATCGAACGTTTTTTCACGCTGCAACCGGACGGCTCGCGCCGTGCCGCTACCAAAGTCGTTGTCTAGATCCGCTCGCCAGTGTCTTTTGCGACCGGCGTAACGACGATGTGGACGTCTCGATCACCCACGTTTGCGTGCGTCGTTGCGGTATAGTGAGTCTTGGGTGTGGTGACCGAAGAGGCGGAAAGCTGATATTGGCCATCGGGTAGTCCTTCGATGGTGAATGTTCCATCTTTTCGCGTAACCGATCGCCGCGTGTTCGGGCTGGGGTTTGCCAGCAGCATGCGATTCGCGTCTTTGAACTTCGGAAACGAGTTCACGCGAATTCCGCTGACCGGGGTTCCGTCGGCAAGCGTGACCCGACCAGAAATTCTACCTTCGGCGAACGTGAATTTGATTTCTTCGGCCTGCAATTCATTTTCACCTGTCTTGACTACCGAATAGTGTCCCTGGGGATTTCCATTGAACGGTGAATCCCACATCACGACATGGTAGCTGCCGCCCGGCGGCACAAACCATTCGTAATGTCCATTGACATCCACTCGTTTGCCATCGCCGTTCATGGAATGGCCTCCCGCGTGCATTACACCTGGACTGTCTCTCCAGACCATAATGCGAACACCTTGCATTGGCATGCCGTCGACGGTGACTTTTCCGGAAATTCGCCACATTGGTTTCATAATCAAGACGTTGTCCTTGCCAATCGGATCGGCAGGCAAAGTGACCTCGCCCCATAAATGCTCGCTGTCGGTTTCAAGCGATGCACGAGCGACCAAGTACGAAGCGTAGACCACTGGCGGCCGGAAGGTGAATCGACCATGCACATCGGACACTCCTTTCGGTGCAGCATTCACTTGCTGCGGTAGCATCTTCTCGAAAGGTGGTGGACGGTGAATGAGCGTTAGTTCTGCGCCCACTACCGGTCGGCCATCTTCATCCATAACGCGGATAGGCACTCGAGCAGCTTCGGGGATCTTAATGTCAGGAAGTTGCAGGGGTTCACCGCTGGAAATGAATTTGTTCAGGCTGGCCGTTATCGTATTTGCTGGGCCTTGGTCGATCGCACGTGTCCGTCCGTCGGCCAGTGCGTAGGGCGACTTGGATCCCCAGGCGTACAAATCATAGGATCCCTCCGGGACGATCATTCGAAAGCTTCCATCGGACGCAGTGGACGATGATTGGTGGAAACTGGATCGATGATCATAGTGACGCGTTCCGTTTGGCAAAGCCATAATGTTTATCGCCCCGATAGGCAGTCCCTGTTCAGATAGCACTTTGCCAACTAACGGGATTCCTTGCTGCAGTTCGATCGACAGCGCGTCTCCCGACTTTGCTTCCGATTCTGTAATTGGCAGCGATTTCAAGAGCAGGCCTCGCGAGATGTCGCGAGGAATGATTCGCAACATTACATCTCTTGGTTTCCCTGTTGAGTCGAATTCTTCTGGCAACATTCGGTAGTTGAACTCACCGTTCTCGTTTGTAGACGCACCTACCTGCCAGGCAGACGATATTGTGCAATTCTCAACAGGGGCTCCATCGGTTGTGCGAACCACCCCTTTGATCAAGTATCCTTTCGCCGCAACGATCGTTGATCCAGATGCTTTGATGTCTGGATTTAAGAAGTATCCTGGTCGACTGGGATGTGATCGACCGGTCTTGATGCTGGTAGACGTGCGTATTGAACAATACTTCATCGCCCAATCGTCATGAAATAGACTGACCAGTGCGACCCATCCGTGCGGGACACCATTGAATTCAAATTGACCGTTTTTGTCAGACTTCGTTTGAAGCCCAATAGGTGATCGAAATAGGTAAATGGACTCGTCAGAATAGTGGCCACGATCCCTATCACTGAGAGCCGAAAGAATCACTGTTGCGTTCGCAATCGGAACGCCATTTGGATCCACATAAACTCCCTTAATGGATGTGCTGCTGCGAAGGCTGATGTTTGCTTGTGGCGAGATTGTTTCAGCGGAACGATCAAAGTCGATCGATTTCCAGCCAAAATCTCCACCCGGCAGCGCGGCAACAACTTGCCAATTTCGTACAAACATTCGCGGATTGGTGACTGCGGGAATGTCGACGAACTGATATCGCCCGCTTTCATTCGTCTCGGTCCGCGCGATTATGTCAGCGTCGTGGCGAGTAAGATCACTCGTGATTGCCGACGCTCGCAGTGCACGTATAGCGACGACGGCACCGACAGCAGGTTTTTGGTCTTCCCCCATCACCACCCCCGAGATCGAATAGGTATGTCCTGGGTCACGATCTTGGACCAGTTTCGCTGAGGAGATTCGATCAAAAAAGTTGCTTTGATCTTTGGGCCGTATCGAAGCGACCGCGACAGCTTCGGGCTCTCTCGTGGCCGGCGTTGACGTAACGACGGTTTGCTGGTTGGTTGTTTTTTCCACAATCGTCGGCGTGCCACTGTCTTGTTTCTGCGGCTCGGGTTCAACAGGGCTCAGTTGTGATAAGGTCTCTGGTGATTGTGCAACCAACTGAAAACTGCTTAACCCAGCAGTTGAAAAGATGATCACCCCAGCCAGCCAGGCGACTCTCGATCGCTTCGGGCGGTGCTGCGACATCCGCAGGACCATTGCTAGCCGCGTTTGAGTGTCGCCAAAATGGCTCATTGCTACCGCTAAACGCGGTGTTTTTTGAGATCCAGTTTCCGACAAAACATCCAGCAAGTGATTGGCGTATTGAATGCAATCGACACCAGCAGCGACAACGCATTCGTCGGTCGCCAATTCTCGCTCTCGCTTCTGTGCCCTGGCGACACAATGCACCACGGGGTGAAACCAGTACAGCGTGCTCGTCAGTTGAGAAAGCAAATCCCAGATCGAATCCCTGCGTGCCACATGCGCCAATTCGTGTGTTAATACAGACTGTTGACATGCGTCTGACCAGTTGCAAAACGATTCTGGTAGCAAAACCGTCGGCCGAAAAATGCCAAACGCAAGTGGTGCTTGGACGGTTTGGCAGATCCGTATGCGTGGAGGCCGTACTAACGCCAATGTTCGGCTAGCGCGATCGGCCCGAAAATATAGTTGCTTTGGAAGATCAAACCCTTGTCGGTACATCCATCGCAAACGTACTGCAGCAACGGCCATCCGTAATACCATGAACACGAAGCCTAGCGAATACAGGAGTATCAATCCGTCTTGCAACGTCCACCGGTGTGCGGTCGTGGAGACCAGTGCAGATTCCGGCAACGCGTCACTGTTTGTGACAGTGGTGGATGGATCGAATTCATGGCCGTCGAATTGAGTAAAGCCTTCGTCAAGCATGAGACTTTCCGGCAGGAATTCCTCCGTTGCGTGGCCACGGTCCGCACCCGTCGAGGAATCCATCAATGCAGTCGCTGATAGCTCTCCGATGTTGAGATTTGATGTGCGTTGTTCAAGGGCGACTGAATTCCAGGCCATTGAACCCGTCGGAATCTCGAGCGGAGGGATGATCCATTTGCTGGGCAACGTGGTTGCCATGGCGATTAGCGCCGTGATCCAAATCGCATGCCGCGTCTGGGCCGATCGGCAGCTTAAGGACCTGTTCAATAGCCAAGCAGCGGCTCCGATCAAGGTGACCTGGAGGACAATTACCACGAATGGAGTGGCCTGGGACATTACGACTTTCCTTGTTTCTTTGCGGCTTGATCGACCATATCACGAAGACGTTGTAGTTGTTCGGCGTCCAATTTTGCTTTTGGGTCCGATAGATGCGCTGCCAATGCGTCTTCGACGGATCCGCCGAAAAATACATTGAAGACCTGTCGCAATGCATTCTTGCCTTCACCGGTTTTCGATCGAAGGACGCGATAAACAAATCGCTTGCCGTCTCGCCGATAGGTGACGATTTGTTTTTCTTCCAGAATTCGCAATATGGTTCGAACGGTGGCATTCGACGGTGGATCTGTCATCGCTCGACGAATTTCCACCGCTGTTGCCTCTCCGTGTTCAAACAGTATGTCAACGATTTGACGCTCTCGGCGGCTCAAATCTCTCCGGATCATTGCAGTGTCCTCCCATGTAGTCACTCGATGTGTGTATTTATTCACAGGTCAGGGTGCAGGGTCAAGTGTAATTGTGTAAAAATACACAAATGTCGCCGGGGCGTGTTCTGGAGCTAGGTGGGAAAGCTGTGCTCAGTCCGATTCAGATGGAGCGATAGATTGGAGCAAGTGGTCATCCAGCAAGGGCTATCGAGATGATCAACTGGCGCGACACTTTAAGAAAGCGTGTGGTTCCGCTGGCGAAACATTCAAAGCGACTCACCAGCATTTACGGTCAACGAGCGAGCCGAGCACTCTGGTGAAAGACATTGCGAGACAACCAGCAAATGTTTCCTTTCGCAGGCGACTCAACCTCAAGTAGTGGAGGTTGCTAAACCTCCCTCCAGCACACAAGATTTGCAGCAAGAATTAAACGATCGGCAAATCGGGTTTCCCCAATGCATGGCACACCAATCGCCAGCGGCGACTTCTCAACATCATTTCCATTGTCAGCGAAATATTGCCGGATCTCGTCCGGTTGCAAAGAGTCAAGCGTTTGAATCCGATCGGTCGGCTCATGCCGGACTGCCACAGCAATCGCCCCGGATTTGAGTCCTGGAACCTTTTCTTGCCCGATCCGAAGTCGCGATAGGACAACAGCAGTGAGCATGATTTGCTGCCGTCGCTATCGCGACTCGCACGTCGGTTTAGAGGTAACAGCGGAATAGACCGGAGGGAAACTCACCCCCAATATCCTTACCCGACTTCAATTTGGTTGATTCCTTCGACGCAGGCGTTTGTCCAATATCCGCGAGTTTTTATTCGCCAGTCGGGGCCATCGCAGGTTCGTCAATGACTCCATCCGCCCCACGCCAAGGGGCGGAAAACCGAACACAAGGCCAGACCCCACGCGAAGCGTTTCCGCGAAAATTGCTCTAGTTCGTTACCCCGGCACCGGGCGTCTTGGAATGTGCGTTCTGCGGGAAATCGAAGGTCAACACAAGGGGTTCCGATCCCGTGTTCTCAATTTCAACGCCACCGCTGGCAAGGGCAGCCTGAGTGATGAACCCGATTTCGGGATAGATCTCGCCGAGAATCATATCTTGGTGATATTGCACTTTGAGTTTTCCAACGCGGCCGCTTCCACCGTTGGTGTGGAACAGCGCGGGGCTCTCCGGGCAAAAATGAGTCTTACCGCCAGGCTGCACAGTAAGCCGCAGGATCGAGCACTTCTGATCGCCGAGGAAATCACCGTAAACAATCCACTTTGCATCGACACCGTCACCTGCAAATTCTTCGGCCGTGATTGCCGGACGCCGATTTTTCTGGACGAAATCGGGATCCTGATTGGCTGCGAAGTCAAACTTCTCTACCAAGTATTCCCAGTCTTCGTGACGATCCTTCGGATAGTCCTCTTCCCGGCATGCGTAAAACGCATCCGCTGCTCCGATCCGTCCGTCAAGCGTGAGATCCTCGGCCAAGAAGTGCTCATCCATCGTCACATGCAGCTCGTGCGTGCAGAGGTCCGTCGGCGAGTGCAGCACACCGTTTGGCATCACGAAACCATTGTCAAGTTGCATCATCACGTGCGGTGATAAATGCCGAACCCCGTTGTATTCATCCTGTCCGAAACGCTTCATACACGCAAGAAAATCATCCTTGGTCACAAACGGATACAGTCCCATCGCCGTGGTGTGGTAATGCGATGGACAAACTCCAGGATTGTCGAAAGAATTGATGTCGTACACTTCCCACTTTGACCAGTGAAGGTGATGCGGGATTGGATTCAGATTGTCAAACTTCTTTGAAACAATCGGCCAAGTCGGCGTTCCATAAAGTGATTTCGCAAACGCGGTCACCTTCTCACCCATGACAGCTTCAGGATTGGCGGCGATCAGATCCTGCAACGAGATGAACTGCCCGTTCGGAGTAAGGACGTGCGATTCACCTTCACGGAACGGTGCTTTATTCGTGCGAGTATCGATGACACCCGTCACGATGGGCACGGTGCAGCACATCCAGAGTTCATCGAGTCCCGTCCCGTTCATGTAGTCCGGGTAGTACGATTTGGCATCAAGGCGAAGGCGTTTACCCGGCGTACAAAATGTCCGGCCGGCGTACCGGTGCAATAGCTGCAACACCCCGTCATTCTCATTAAGGCAGTCATCGAGAATTGAATCCGGTCCTCCGGCGGTTCCGTCGATCACATCTTGTTGGGGGTACTCGTGCAGTTTATCCGCGAGAATTGACACCATGGGTAATGAACCTCTATGAATCGGAAGAAGCGTGTCGGTTCCAAAAATTGCTTTTTGGAGAGTGGGTGGGGAACTTCATTTGCTAAAACGCAACGAGACTGACGAAGAATCGAATGGTCCGCGCTGATAGCAGAGGGGTGCAGTGTACGAAATGTGGGCCGAACGAATCAGGGGGGCCGTGCAACGTTGTCTCTGTTTTGGGCGTTGGATGAAGTTAATGGCAGCTTCGAAGGGATTGTCGTCACGCCCTAGGGAGAGGCTATCGCCAGGGTCAGACGTTGTGTTCGGTGTTCAGTCGTTGACGGACCCGGGGACGACCGGACCCGGGGACCGGACCCGGGGAGACCGGACCCGGGGACAGAGCACTTGCTCGGAAGTCAGCGACGTCCTGCTGGGGGGGGGCAGCGATGACGTTTCCGACGCTTTGGAATTACCAATCGGTTTAATTTGGCCCTAAGACACAGTTCATTTCAAATCACCCGAAAAAGTGCTATGTCCCCGAGGCTCCATGTCCCCGAGGCTCCCAGTGAGATCCTTGCCAGCAACCCGCCGCTGGCCAAACTCGGTATCTAGGCTTGAATTCGAAGCGTTGCGTGAACGATATCCGATCACGCAACTTGCATCCGCCGCGACGACTCGTTCCCGGCAGCGTAGTTCGTCCCTTCGCCGCGGCAGCCTCACGAAGCAACGTGCGCGTCAATCCGTCCATCGCGGCTCCGCTAACCAGAGAATGCCTGCATCGCCCTGGCTGATTCACAGGCCGACCTGCATAACCCCCGGGCCGACTCACCCGATGACGTCAGTAAAACGCGAATGGGGCATAGCCGACTCCGGTGCATGACTGGCGTCGAGGTGTAGTACAACCAAAGCGACTTCCCGCCATCCCGCTTGATGGCACCAGTGCCCGACTGTGGAAAAACACCAGGTTGACGAAACCAAGGCATCCCGCGTCGGCCACCGGAGCATCGCGGGACCAGTCGCTGCTGTGGAAATTGAGTCCAGGAACCTTTTCCCCCCCGTTTTGCATTGTGTTGGCTGCTTCCTGGTGGGCTTTGCGATCCTCGGGAGACGCGTCTGCTTTGAATATCAATGCAGCAGTGGCGATCTCTGCTTCGGTTCCCACGCGAGCTCCGTGGTGACTACAATCGCAGATTCTTGACGAGTCGCGAATCAAAATATGCCCTCCTCCACTCCTACCTTGACTAGCCCCCATGCTCTCGAATCGCTTTACCTTTGGTAGTGCTGGTAACAAACGAGCCATCCGCTCCCTCCCGTTCTCGAGTCCCGTTACCGGCTGCCTGATCTCACTGGTCCTTGCCCAGTCTCTGCTAACTTGGTGCGGATCGGGTGCTGCCGAACCGCCTGCGTCTGCGGCTGCGGTTTATAGTGTTGGCATTGCCAAACAAAACATTTCCCCAGCTTACCCCGTTCGATTGAATGGGTTTGCGTTTCGAAAGACTGAATCGGAAGGTACTTCGCAACCCTTGTGGGCTCGAGCACTAGCGATCGGCACCGATGAACAAAAACCAATCGTGTTGGTCACTCTTGACAGTCTGGGTATCCGCTCGACTTTGGTTGACGAAGTTCATCGGCGGCTTGCGGAGCACACCAAACTCGCGCGTGAGCACCTGATCGTTACCTTCACCCACACCCACAGTGCACCGAAAGTGAACGGTGCATCGGACAACATTTTTGCCGAGCCGATTCCCCCCGAACACCAACTGCACCTTGATCAGTACACCGAAGAACTGATTGTCGACTTGGTTGATGTGATCAAGGCCGCCCTAGCCGATCGCCAACCAGCATCGCTTAGCTGGACGGTCGGTGAGGTTAAATTCGCCTTGAATCGACGAACCAGTGGAGGTCCCGTCGATCATTCGTTACCGTGCTTGATCGTGCGTTCTGCAGACGATGCGAAGTCGGTTCGTGGCATCTACACCACTTACGCCTGCCACTGCGTGACGTTATCGCAAAATCTGCTAAGCGGAGATTGGGCAGGCTACGCTGTCGAAGCGATCGAGCGTCATTTCCCCGCTGCCATTGGGATGGTGTCGATTGGCTGCGGCGCCGATCAGAATCCAAATAGTGGTGTCACGGGCGACAAGGTCGATATCGCGCAACAACAAGGGATGCAGATCGGCGATGAAGTCGCCAGACTAGTCAAAGGAGGCACAATCAAGCCGCTTGCGGAGCCGTTATCGGTTTCCAGCGGCAGTGTCCAGCTACCCTTTCACAGCATCCCCACGCGTCAGGAATACGAAGTGATGCAGGCCGCTGGCGGTCCCGCCGGTTATAACGCCACAACCCAATTGGCTCGCTTGGACCGCGGAGAAGAGATTCCGAAATCGCTCCCCTATCCGCTCCAAGTTTGCCATTTTGGCGACCAACTTTGCATGGTTTTTATGGCTGGCGAAGTTTGTGTCGACTATTCGCTGCGGCTCAAATCGGAGCTGGATCCAGAACGTTTGTGGATGCACGGTTACAGCCACGATTTTGCCGCATATATCCCATCCGAGCGATTGTGGGCCGAAGGCGGTTACGGGGCCGGCGCGGAAGCTCCGTACTTTGCACTTCCCAACAAACTGGCGCAAGGACTGGAACAAACGATTATCGATGAAGTCCATCGCTTGGTGCCGATAAGTTATCAAACCGCCAAGAACCCTCCGGTTGCCAATGGTGAGTCGAGCCAGCTTGAGGTAAGCCGCACCGACGGCATCCCCCCTAAATCACCTCAGCAGGCGTTGCAGGAATTTCAGACACACGCTGACCTGCAAGTTCAGTTGGTCGCCAGTGAACCGCAGATCACCGACCCAGTCGCGATCGATTTCGGACCTGACGGCAGTGTCTGGGTTGTGCAGATGTCCGACTATGGTCACGGGATTGAAGAGGAGTTTGTTCCCAGCGGAGAGGTGCGGGTGCTAAAGGATCTTGACGGTGATGGATTCTACGAATCGTCGACCGTGTTTATGGACGGGCTACGCTACCCCACTGATGTCAAAGTCTGGAAAGACGGCGCGCTGATCTGCGATGCTCCCAACATTATTTTTGCGCGCGACCAAGACGCCGACGGACGCGCAGAAACATCCGCTGTGCTCTTTAGTGGGTTTGAAACACATAACGGCCAAGCACGCGTCAACAGCCTGCGGTGGGGACTCGATAATTGGTTGTACGGCTCTGGCGGATTGTTCGGTGGATCAATCTCAAATCAGCAAGGAGCCGTCGTGGATGTTTCCGGCAGAGACTTCCGAATTCAACCTGATCTGGGACTCATCGAACCAGTTACAGGCCGTAGCCAACAAGGCAGAGTCCGTGATGATTTCGGGAACTGGTTTGGTTGCGACAATAGCAGTCTGATTCGTCACTATCCGGTTGTGGATCATTACCTACAGCGCAATCCGTTTGTACCGCCACCGCTGAGCTCGCTGAACGTCCCGGCTGGCGAGAACGCTGGCAAGCTATTTCCGCCCAACGATCTGGTGCTGTTCCGTTTATCCGGCGCCCCAGGTCGCGCCACAGCTGCGTGCGGGATCGAAATTTATCGCGACAGCTATCTCGGCCCGAACTACAACAACAATTCGTTCACTTGCGAGCCCGTGAATCAGCTGGTCTATCGGCAGGTCTTGGAGCGCCAGGGAGCCACTTTTCGAGGACAGCGTGCCGCTGATGAACTGGACTCTGAATTCCTGACCTCAACGGACCGTTGGTTCCGACCCGTGCAAGCCAGAACGGGGCCTGACGGTGGACTCTGGGTAGTGGACATGTACCGCTACGTGATCGAACACCCCAAGTGGATTCCGGATGAAACCTTGGCCGAAATCGATGTCTTTGCTGGCCAGGACAAAGGGCGGATTTATCGCGTCGTGCCGACCGCCAAAGATCCGCAGAGCCAACCCGCGCTAAGCGAATTAAACGACCAGGAGTTAGCCAAAGCGATTGACACGGATAACGGCATCACCCGTGATTTAGTGCACCAAATGTTGCTGTGGCGTGATGCCAAGGACACCCGCGACGAGCTTCTGCGGATCGCTCAGACAAGCCAAAATCCTGCGGTGCGAATCCAAGCCCTGGCCGCTCTCGATGGGCTCAAGCAACTCTCAAGCGAAGCGATCCAACTCGCGTTAGCGGATTCGCACCCCGACGTTCGGCGACACGCCGTACGGATGAGCGAGAGCTCTCTAACCGACCCGAAGGTTTCGAAGGCTGTTTTGAAACTTGCCAACGACCCAGCTTTCGAAGTTCGTATGCAGGTTGCCTACTCAATTGCATTGATTGAGTCCGATGACGTGACCAAACCGTTGACTCAACTGGCGACCGAATCAACCGATCCCTATTTGCAGTCAGCGGTACTGAGTTCGCTAACTCCCAGCAACGTCGGTCCCATTGTTGAACAAATTTTAGCAACCGAAAAGTCACGTGATCTGGTCGGCTCTGAGGTGGTTGCGACCACCGCTGGAATGGGCAGTGCAACGGCAATTGAATCCGCCCTTAACCGCATCCTGGAATCCAGTGATGAATGGGAATGGTGGCAGTTAGAAAGCTTGGCTCAAATTCTCGACGGTCTCGACCGCCGTGCTGCCGGCGGTAAACTGGGGATTGGCAAAGCGACGGACCGCAATCAACAGCCCGCGCAAGTTCAGATCAAAATCACACCCCGACAGACACAGGCTGCTCGATCGATCCTCCTTGCCGCAAGAAAACGAATTCTTGATCCAAGTGTCACGGATAGTCAGGCGGCAATGGCTTTGAAACTACTGGGACGCCGATTCGGTCCGGTTTCCCAGTCGCTGCTGAGCCCCGCCCCCATCCAAGCTGGATCTGAATCGCCGATCGAGATCACCTCCGAGATTGCCAAACTGATTAGTCTACAGTTTTCCAATCATCGTCAAATTGCCGCCGTCCAAGCGATCGGTCGGCGTGGGGACTCAGCCGGCGGCCAAGCGTTACTATCCTGCGTTGAATCAGCGACTCCGCAAGTCCGTACAGTGTTGGTCCAGACCCTGATGGAACACCCCGACTGGGATGCGTCGATCTTGACTGGATTGCAATCCAGCTTACTTTACTCGAGCGACTTTTCTGCGGACGATCGGCAACGATTCATCGAACGCCAACCAACGAAAACTCGCCCCTTGGCCATGAAGTGGTTGGGTGATGGAGCGGGCAGCGATCGCAAGCAACTCGTCGCCGATTGGATGGACGTCTCTGCGTTGCCAGCGGATGCTCAACAAGGCAAAGCTCTGTTTGCAAAGCACTGTAGCGTTTGCCACAAGTTTGACGGTGTGGGATATGAGGTGGGTCCCGATTTGACCGCACTGACAAGTCGATCCGACGCATTTTTACTGCAGGCGATATTGGATCCGAACCGAGACGTGGATGCGCGGTACCAACAGTACACTGCTCTAATGGACGACGGGCGCGTCGTGTCTGGTCAAATTGTGAACGAGACAGCATCCAGCGTTACCCTGATGGAACAGGAAGCGAAGCAACACGTGGTACTCAGGAATCAATTGGAGGAGCTACGCGTGAGCGGAAAGTCGGCGATGCCCGAAGGCCTCGAAGAAAATATTAGCAAACAAGAGATGTCGCACATCTTGGCCTACGTTCAGGGTGCCGATTCGGAAGCCTATCAAATCGCCCGATCGCTACTCGACGACACCCTGGCCGCAGCAGAGCGGGAAGAGCTGATCGCAAAATGGCCGCAGTATTCGGCGGAGATGATCACCGCTCTGACGTCTGACATGCCTGACGATGTGAACGAACAGTACCGCCGGATTCCATGGATTTGGCGAGTTGCGATCGCGGCCGGAAAGCGGAATCAATCGAAGGAACTGCTCCAAGTGCTCGACGTCAGTCTCCCTCAACTGCAACAACCACTCACCGACTGGCAAGCCGTCGTTGTTGGTGGTGGATTGATCAACGGGATCAGCCAAACCGGTGACTGGCCACTTGACCGTGTGCAGCGTCTGATCTCTGGAGATGGGCCACTGGTTGCACGCTGGAATCAAATGATATCGCAAGCCTCTGAAATGTCGGACGATGCTCAAGTGCGTCCAGGGACTCGCTATGATGCACTCCGCATAATCGCGCTCGCTCCGTGGGCGACCCATGGCGAACAATTGGCGGGCTATTTGACAAACGCTAACGCGGAACTGCAAATGGGGGCGGTCAGTGGTCTGTCCGACATGCCGGCGGCTGAAGCGGGACAGGCAATCCTTGCTGCTCTGCCCAACCTGAATTCGCATAATCGGGAGCTGGCTCTCGACGCACTGCTGCGAACGGTTCCCCGCGTCCAGCGATTGCTGACCGCGATCGGAGAGAACAACGTCAACCCGAACTGGCTCGGAGAATCCCGTGTCAAACAACTGCATCAACACGTCAATCCGGCAGTACGACGACAGGCGGCGGAGGTATTAACAGAAGCAAAATAGCGGTTCGTCCAAATGGCACACTGAATCAAATGGGTCAAACCTCTTTGTTTTGACCGACGGTTGGTAACGGTCGCACTCTTGGTCGCCCGCGAGGTCGCATTGTTGATTTGAGGTCCAATCGTCGTGCGATGGATTCGCTCCAGCCTTCATCCCCATGTGGTGCTCCGCGCTGGGCGCAGTTGCGGATTGCATTGCGTTCACTATCAGTAAGACTGCGTTCCACGTCAGAGCCTCGATCCTGCGCTGCACCGAGGTGTGATCGCTTTACGACAGAGCAGAATGCGACTCCGGCACATTATCAGGTTCCAAGTTTTTGGATAAAGGACAAAGAAAAGGCCCGACAAAGAGAAGGTCCGCGACAAAGAAAAGGTCCGCGGACTCGTTTTTATGTTTTGAAAAGTTGCGTTGGCTCTCGATTCGTGTTTTGGACGGCAGCATTGTGCTCCGGTGGCCGACTCCGGACGTAGTTTGACGATAACGCTCCACTGATAGCCAGTTACGTTCGGGGGCTCGACTTCGATTGGGTGGCAATCAGCTGGGACGCGATGCGTTTGCCTGCTTGGGCTTGGGGGTGTTCGGGGGCGAGCAAGAGAGCCGTGGCGAAGCTTGCGGCAGCGGCTTGTGGATCCATGCGATTGAGTTGCAGGTAGCCGAGACGCACGTAGGTTTCGACATCGTTGGGGAAGGCATCGAGGACGCGATTGTAAAGCTTCATGGCGGTATCGGTGTCGCCGACTCCGGCACATGATTCAGCCAGCGCAAACGTTACGTCCATATTCTTTGGATCATGCTCGTGACAGCGCTGGAGCTCGGTTCTCGCGGATTCAAAGTCAGCCAAGCCGATGCACGCCAGTGAAAGTTGGTAGCGTGCCGACCAATGACGTGGGTTGGTTTCCGGCCAACCGATCACAGCGATCGAGAAAAGTCCCTGAGCCGTTTCGTATTGGCCAAGTTCCAAGAGCAACTGCCCAAACCGCTGTGCACCCCGCAGGTCACCAGGAAATTCGTTGACCGCACGTTGGTAAACCCGTACCGATTCATCGATCCGGCCGGTCCATCGTAAGCAATCGGCCAAGATGAATTGACTTTCGGCGTCACCGTTGAGTTTGGCGATCGCATCGCGAGCACGGGCTTCGGCGACTTCGAATTTGCCCGACCAGTGCATGACCTTGGCGAGGTTTCGCAGCGCGACTCCTTGTTTACGCGGATCGATGCGACTTTGGATCAACGCGTCCACGTCGGCGAGCGTTTCGCTGGGAATATCCTTGGTGCCGAGCGCGGCGGGCGATAACCATTCGGACCGGCGCATCGCATCGGCGATCCACAGCGACAGGCGGCGGTGAACGTCGATGGTCGGATGAACGTGGTCCAGGAAGTATTCGTCGCCCAGTAGATCGTGCCCTTGTTCGGCGAGGCAGACCTCGCGCAGTTGCCGGTCGAAATCGACCACACAAACGTCGTCGGCTTTTGGCAAGTTGCGAACGATATCCAAAAAGTCGTCGGGTGCGCGAAGCGGGCAGATATCAAGATTCAGCGCCGTCTGAAACGCTTCCTTGGCACGCGCGAAATCCAGTTTAGCGAAAGCAGATTGGCCGTCTTGGAAATCCGTCGCCTCAGGTTCGATCTTGAAGGGGCTGCAATCCTTTTCGTTGGACGCCGGCACGACAAACAGGATCTTCGCGCCCGATGCACGAGCGATGTCGATCATTCGATTGAGGTTGAACTGGAAATGGAGTCGAACATCGCGGCGCCACTCATCGTCGCGAACATAGTCCGATGGGCCAATGGTGTGATTGAGTCGTTCGTCGACTTCGGCGGGCAGCACACTGACGTTGGGATTTGGTTTCGTGTCGCGTTGACGCCGAAGGATCGAGTCGATGCAGCCATACGTGCGAGTCTTGGCGAGCCACCCGCTGAGCCAAAGCTGTATTTCGGATTGATCAAAGAAGTCGGCGTAGGTGCGACGTTCCAGGAACTCGTTCTGGCCCGTGTAGACGATGAAGACATCGGGTTCGTAGGCGGTCAATTCCTGCATCACGGTGGCAACACGATAGCTCGCGTAGCTAACACCGCCGGCGTTGACGACTTCCCAGTTGGTGGTTGCGTCGATGTGCGGCAACCACTCTCGAAGCCAGCCGCAGAAGGACGTGGTATCGTCGTAGGGGCGTCCGAACGTCGTGGATCCACCCACGCAAAAGATGCGTTTGGTGTTGGCTGGTTTGGCGGCGCCGAATTGTTGGTCGTTGAACCAAACCAATTTGTTCTCCGCCGTTCGAAGCCATGATTTCCCGGCTTCATCGGTGAATGGTTCGAACAAGGGGACTTGGTTTGAAAAACCGACAAACGGGTCCGTGTGATCGGTCGATCGTCCGACGCCCAGCAGCGTCAACGCGAATTCGATCAGCAGTAAGCACAGGCCCGTTGTCACGATGCCGAAGCAAGCTTTTTTCTTACGGCTGAGTTGGCGACGTGTCATTCTGGCGGATGTGATGTTGCGAAAGGATTTAGAGATGAGCCGCAACAATTGGCTGATGAAAGTGCCGGTAGCTAGCGAAGAAACAGGCCGTCGCGCAAGTGGTCAGGAGAAGCGTCAATATGCTAAATCGAAATCGAATAGGGAAGCCGTTGTTCTCACGCACCGTTGGACCTTCAATAGCTCTTGTCTGTTGCCCAGAACGTTGTCTGTTTGACCGATTGTACTTGTTTACCGTGCGGCGATGGGGATTTTGAAGAAACTCCAGCACATCGGCCGTACTGCCCTCGGGGACTTCGACTTCGCCGATGTTCAGCTCATCTACTTCTCTTTTCTTGTGTACGCCAATTGCATGAATTTGGTTTCTTCGCCGCCTTGGAGAGTGATGTACATGGTCATCACACGTCTTCCATCCTTGTAGACCGTGGTCAACCTGTGTTTGGCCGGGTTGCCGTCCATGCCAGGTGCAATTCCGACAAGCGTCATTGTCTTTTTGTCTTTGTCGTAGTCACCTTTCATGTGCATTATTCCAGGACTCAAAGAATCCACCCAGGTTCCAACGTATTTCTTTGCCTCGGCGTCGTAGCCAGTGGTTCCATGGCCTTTGAATTCTAACCCCATCATTTTGCCTTCAAAGTTGCTGATCAGCCAAAAGTCGCCTAGCATCCTGTTGGATTCAATGCCTTTGGTGACTTCAGGAGTTCCACTTGCGTAACTGGTGATTTCAACATCCCACTCCCCGGCATCGTCTCTAAGAACATCGTATTCGGGGCCTGCAGTTGGAACTTGAGCAACCGCGTTGGATTGCAAGAGTCCGCATTGAACAATCGCGCAACCGAACGCGAAGGTAAACAATTTGAGTGAGTCTGTCATTTTGACTTCCTGGAAAGTACTGAAACTGAATTGGATCGCTGACTGTCGGCGAGAATTGGATATTCTAGCGGACAAGTGATGCATACTATACCTATCCCAGGAAACACTATACCTATCTCAGGAAACACAGTTTCGAGCACGTAGTCCCTGCAGATCCCGCAAGTAACGCAGTCACGAAACCGACCAGGTGACCCCAAGCGGGCAAATGGGTCAAAGCGGGCAAATGGGTCAGGTCTCTTTGATGAGTTAATCAACGACTGCACCAGAGCGAAGCGACCTTGAAACGATCCGCCAATAGTATGGAAGAAGGGAAGGTACGGGAAGAAGGAAAGGTACGCGGACTCTATTTTTTGTCTGTGCAATAGAAGCTGCAGCCTTGCATTGCTGGTGCGGTATCCGCAACCGAGAAAAAGCGTCTCACCCTCGTTGACGCCGTCCGCAAGCGAGCAGTCACGCAATACTTTTGAGCCGCGCCGAGAGCCCCCAAACCGCTCAACGAGAGACCTGAATCAATATTGAACCCAGGCCAGAGGCCGACACCGCCTTCCCGTAGTGGAGGTTGCTAAACCTCCCTCCAGCACACAAGATTTGCAGCACGAATTAAGCGATCGGCAAATCGGGTTTCCCCAGTGCATGGCACACCAATCGCCAGCGGCGACTTCTCAACATCATTTCCATCGTCAGTCTAGCATTGTCGGACTTCATCCGGTTGCAAAGAGTCAAGCGTTTGAATCAGAACATCCGAACCCGCGTCGATCGATTTGACTGACTAAACACCGAACACAAGATCTGACCCTGGCGACGCCTGTTCGTGAAGTCACTGGGCAGCACAATCACAAAATTCATAGACAAGGTGCTTGCGTATAAAGCCGCACTTCAGCAAAGTGGCGGAACGATGAAACTGGCTGTTCCAGACACGCCAGAAGGAAGGACGCTGTGTGACAAGGCGATGGGAATACTCGAGCGAGCAAAAGATGCGAATAAAATTGAGGGAGCAATAACAGCGTTTGAGTTCTTTGAGGAGTTCGCGACTCCTGAGGTAATTCCCACTTCATTTGGGCGTTCGAATACATAGGAAAGATTAAATGACTTGGTGTTTTGCAAGACGGCCACTCGACGATACACGTATGCCGGTGGAGGTTTCTCGACAGTTGCAAGAAGACTTTGGAAAAAAGTCAATAGCATCGGTGGCTTTCCCAACAACAGATGCCCATGGCGCTTCCTGGTACGGGTTCAATTTCGGTTTTAGAGATTGTCGGCTCCTTTCCTTCGATTGCATTCGTCAGTGGTGTGACATCGTGTCAACTGGGACTGGTGGGGGGGATCGAAAAGATCTCGTCATCGTCCGCCGGACTTGGCTGGATTTGGGGAAATCGAAGCAAGCGAGTCGGCTCATGCCTTCTGGGCCAGATGACGAGTTCTCCTGCTGGAGGCGGTTTAAGATCAAACCGATCGGAAATCCAAAAAACTACTTTACGATTGAATTAAACGTTAACGGTTATCGAAAACCAGCTTTTAATCTTGCGTTGGAAACTCCATTTCGCTCCGTTAGCGGTCTTGATTCTTTACGATTTGTATTCTGGAGCAGTGTTAGCGAAAAACTCAGCTGCCTTAGAACTTTAGAAGTCATTGGAAACCAGGATAAGTTTGATGGCTGCCATATTCCAGACTCTGAAGATTGGACCTTTCGACTCTTCCCATCAGAATCAGAGATGGACAGCATCACCGTGAAACAGCAAAGTGCGTCGAGTGCCACGGAAACACTCAGTCAAATTTATGATTTGATCGAATCATTGTCTCCGGAGTTTGAGTTCGCTTACGAGGACGTGTCTTTCTACCGAACGCCTAGTGAATTTGAACGCGACTCATCTCGGATGTATGAATCGTTCCGATCCTGCGATTTTGGTTTCTGCGGATCCTATCGGGAAGACTTCTCGGAGGACGAAATCAGGAATAGTCTTCCTAGAGAAGGCTATTGGCGATTACCGTTGCTAGAAGTTAAACTCAGACGCAACCCGCACGACGTGGGCATCAGTTTCATCAAGACGGCGGACGAGCAATTCCTCGAATTTGATGCACCGTCCAAAAAGCTGCTGGACCGTGCAATGAAAGAGATTCCGTGGCGAGATCAGCTTGAGTTTTGGACCGGTGAAGCCGACGAACGCTGGGGATTGTTGGCTCTCACGCAGTCGCTCGAATCTCCGGCGTCATCGGATTGCAAGTAGGTAAAAAGGCTTTCAGGTCATGGTGAAAGAGCTTGGTCGCATTGACCAATTGGTCTCAGTATCGAATGACCTTTTGGCAAAGAGTCCTTCACGAATGCTGGGCCGTCGGGGACCGGCAGCACCATTGGCGCACCATCGACCGAGACATCCCTTGTCAGGTTGCACCTCCGCCGAGCTCGACTCCGTTTCTCCCGGGAAATCCGTTGGAACACCTGTTATTCGCCGTAACCATTGATTTCTGGACGCTGGAGCAATGCCTGCAAAACCTGCTGCACACGCTTCCACCGGACGAACTGCGTTTAAGTGCTTGAGGAGCATCGAATGACTTTGTGCTATGCAAGAGTGCCACTCGACGATTCACGCATGCCGTCGGAAGCCTCACGACAGTTGCAAGAAGACTTTGGAAAAAAGTCAATAGCATCGGTGGCTTTCCCGACAGCAGATGCCCGGGGACAAGCCTGGTACGGCTTTAATTTCCGTTTGAAAGACTGCCGACTCCTCTCATTTGATTGCATTCGTCGGTGGTGTGATATCGGGTCAGTTGCGGCGGATGACCGAAATAATCTCGTCATCCTCCACCAAACTTTATTGGATTTGGGGAAATCGAAGCAAACGAGTCGGCTCATGCCTACTGGGCCAGATGACGAGTTTTCTTGCTGGAGGGAGTTTAAGGTCCAGCCTATAGGGGATCCAAAAAATTGCTTTTCGATTCAATTGGTTGTCAACGAATATCGGAAACAACCCTTTGATCTGAAGTTGCGAACCCCATCCAGGTCCATTAGCGGTCTTGATTCTGCACGATTTGTATTCTGGAGCAGCGTTCGCGATAAACTCAGCTGCCTTGGAACTTTAGAAGTCATTGGAAACCAGGATGAGTTTGACACCTGCCATCTTCCAGACTCTGAAGATTGGACGTTTCGACTCTTCCCATCAGAAACGGAAATGGACCGCATCTTCGTGAAACGGTCACACTCATCGAATGCCACGAGAACACTCAGTCAAATTTATGATTTGATCGAATCCTTGTCTCCGGAGTTTGAGTTCGCATCCGAGAACGTGTCTTTCTACCGAACGCCTAGCGAATTTGAACGCGACTCATCTCGGATGTATGAATCGTTTCGATCTTGCGATTTTGGTTTCTGCGGATTCTATCGGGAAGACTTTTCGGAGGACGAAATCAGGAATAGTCTTCCTAGAGAAGGCTATTGGCGATTACCGTTGCTAGAAGTTAAACTCAGACGCAACCCGCACGACGTGGGCATCAGTTTCATCAAGACGGCGGACGAGCAATTCCTCGAATTTGATGCACCGTCCAAAAAGCTGCTGGACCGTGCAATGAAAGAGATTCCGTGGCGAGATCAGCTCGAGTTTTGGACCGGTGAAGCCGACGAACGCTGGGGATTATTGGCTCTCACGCAGTCGCTCGAATCTCCGGCGTCATCGGATTGCAAGTAGGTAAAGAGGCTTTCATGTCATGGTGAAAGAGCTTCGTCGCATTGACCAATTGGTCTCAGTATCGAATGACCTTTTGGCAAAGAGTCCTTCACGAATGCGGGGCCGTCGGGAACCGGCCGCACCATCGACCGGGACATTCCTTGTCAGGTTGCACCTCCGCAGAGCTTGACGCCGGTTCTGCCGGGAAATCCAGTGGAACACCCGTTATTCGCCGTAACCTTTGATTCCTGGACGCCGGAGCAATGTCTATAAAATCTGCTGCACACGCTTCCACCGGACGAGCCTCGTTTAAGTGCTTGAGGAGCATCGAATGACTTTGTGCTATGCAAGAGTGCCACTCGACGATTCATGCATGCCGTCGGAAGCCTCACGACAGTTGCAAGAAGACTTTGGCAAAGAAGCCATTGCGTCTGTTTTTTTTCCGACGTCCGACGCCTCTCGACAATCGATTAATGGCTTCAATTTTTATTTCCAAGACTGTCGTCTTGTTTCGTTGGATTGCATCAGTCAGTGGTGTCGTTTCATGTCATCGGAGGACCGAAGGGATCGCATTACCATCAGCCAAACTTGGCGTGATTTGGAAACCTCCAAAGCCGCAATCGGGCTAACGCCAACGGGGCCTGAAAGTGGGTATTGGTGCCGACGGCTCTTCCAACTCACACCGACAAAGGCTTCCAGGGATTCCAAAAATAGCTTTGGGATCAACTTGTTTGTCCACAACTACCCACGGCCACCGTTTGACCTTGAGCTGAGAATTCCTTCTGAATCGGTTGGTGGACTTGAGTCATCTCGACTCGCGTTCTGGAGCAGCGTTCGCGACAACATCCGATGCCTAAAAGGTCTGGAGGTCGACAGTCAGGGGACGTTTGACTTGCACTGGCTTCAAGGCATTGAAGATGCGAGACTTCGATGCATCAAAGGGGGCGGGATCGATTCGGTATCAATGTTCGTACCGCAGTCCCGAGTGTCCAACGCCACGGAAACACTCCGTCAAATTCATGCTTTGATTGAATCACTTTCGCCGGATTTTGAGTTTGAATCCGAAACCATAGCGTTCGGCCTCGCGCCGAAGCAATTCGCACTCCACTCTTCTCGGATGCATGAAGTGCGGCGATCTTGGAACTTTGCCTTCCAAGGAGTTTATCACAAGGACTTTTCTGAAGACGAACTCTTGAATAGTTTGCCCAGCGAAGGCTACTGGCGCTTGCCTTTGCTAAGAGTTAAACTTCGAGACAAGCCGTACAGTTTCTGCTGCCGTTTTATCAAGACAGCGAAAGAGCAATTCCTTGAATTTGATGTTCCGTCCAAAAGGTTGCTGGATTTCGCAATGAAAGAGATCCCATGGCGAGATCAGCTTGAGTTTTGGACGGGTAAAGCGGATGAACGCTGGGGGCTTTTGGCGCTTGCACAGTCGCGTGAATCTTCGACGCAATCCGAGCGAGCGGGCAAATGTGAGCGGGCAAGTCTCTTTAATGAGTGAATCAACGACTGCACCAGAGCGAAGCGACCTTGAAACGATCCGCCAATCGTATGGAAGAAGGGAAGGTACGGAAAGAAGGATAGGTACGCGGACTCTATTTTTTTTCTCTGAAATAGAAGTTGCAGCCTTGCCTTGCTGGTGCGGTATCCGCAACAGAGAAAAAGCGTCTCACCGTCGTTGACGCCGTCCGCAAGCGAGCAGTCACGCGAGACTTTCGAACCGCGCCGAGAGCCCCCAAACCGCTCAACGAGAGACCTGAATCAATATTGAACCCAGGCCAGAGGCCGACACTGCCTTCCCGTAGTGGAGGTTGCTAAACCTCCCTCCAGTACCTGCCTCGTCCGCCACTGCCACATCGCGATAGACGTTGCCAAACCTCCCGTCGTCGTTCGACACCCCGCTTCCGTAGTGGAGGTTGCTAAACCTCCCTCCAGCACACAAGATTTGCAGCAAGGATTAAACGATCGGCAAATCGGGTTTCCCCAATGCATGGCACACCAATCGCCAGCGGCGACTTCTCAACATCATTTCCATCGTCAGTCTAGCATTGTCGGACCTCATCCGGTTGCAAAGAGGCAGACGTTTGTATCAGACCGGTCGGCTCACGCCGGACTGCCACAACGATCGCCCCGGAGTTGAGTCCTGGAACCTTTTCTTGTTCTCGGGGAGGCGGGACTGGCCTCTTTTCAGTCTGGATGCACCGCCTAACAGCTGAAGGAAAGTTGTCTCACCATCGTTGGTACATTCCGGTGTGTCTGACGAGCAAAGTAACCCGAAAAATGGCTTTGGTTTCGAATGAATGCTTCAAGGTCATTCGCCAACAAACATTAAGGCTTTCCGTAGTGTTTTAACTCGGTACGTTTGTGAAACCTGCTCGTAGTATGGAACGTGCACTTGATACGTCTGTTCGATCTGCGTTGTAGTTGGTACATAAACGATTTCTGTCACTACTATCTTTCTAACGTGACCGGTGCAAAGGTCCTGTTGTGTAACAAGTCGATTACGTGTTTCAGGAGCATAGCGAGTCACGTTCACCATGCGAGTCCGATTCTCTACTCTCGTTCTCTGGATCGGAACCATACGGGTACGTGTATCCCAAACGTACAATGCTCGCAGTGCGAGTGTAGCCGACTTGCCTTGGTTAAGCCGTTGTTGAATTATGTCGTATAGTTGGTACCGTCCAAGGAGATCATTGTGACCTCCCTGGTCTTGTAGGTAAAACTGATAAGACCCCTTGTCAACCGAGAATGTGGTCGAGGTGCCTGACGTAGCGTAGGGTGGTGGTTTAATCCAATTGCCACTCGGTTCGTGCTTAAGCCAAAGATAGTAAAAGCTTTGCAGATCGTTTCTTACGGTGAGCGAAGCTGTCTGCCCATCTGCGGTTGATTGAAGCAAGGTCCACACGACGCAGAGTAGAAGTGTCTTTTGAAGCATGCTGTTAGTCTAGTAATTATTCAAGATCAAAATTTGGTCTTTCGCCCACGACTACAATAGATGGCGTCGAGGAATCGAAAAGTTTTCTGTATCCCAATCGATGATACTTGCCCGTTTCAACATCTTTGACAATCACACAAAAAAAACCAGTGCTTTCACCGAAGAAATTTGTGTAGTGATTTGGATGGGCGGATGGAGGAAATTCCCACATTCGCCAGATTGGCCTGCGTCTATTTAAGTGTGCCCAGCAATCGAATAGGTACAAATGGAGCAACTCATTCGTCTTATTGTGATGACTCAGTGCAATTGTTGATATGTCACTTACTCTTGGTGCGTAGTCGTTAATTTCCCCTTCGTCCCAGGGCAGGGGGTCTACATAAAGCGACACGCTGGGAAGGTCGTCAGGAGGTGTGTCTTCGGCTTTGTAGATGTGTATGACGATGGGCGATCCTGCAGCGACCTTGAATGGACCGTCCTCTTCGACTCTGTACCGTCCGCCCTTAATTAGAATCTCGGAGATTTCGGGGATATGGCCTGGTACTGGAAGTTGAACCTCGCCGTTCGCGAGTGATCGCTCCATCGTCCAGTCGCCGTACGTAACGATAACTGAGAGTTGATCCTGCACGATCTGACTGTCTTTATCTCGTACTCGCACAGATAGCAACACGCTCTCGGATGGTGCGGGAAAAAGGAATGGAAAGAGGAGCCAAACGCCGAATCCGAGGGAAGCCGTAACGATAAAACCTAATCCGTTAAATTTGACATTCATTCCGCCAGCGAAGAACCCCGCTGCCGCAGCGGATGCAACGGCCATTATCATTCTGATGATGTTGTAACTCGATGCCGGGATACTTGGTTGAAGAACACCCCAAATGCCCAGTCCCAGAGCAGCGAGCACAAAAAGAGACGCAAATGCGATACATGCAATCTGTGTCGAATCAACCTTCTTAGCGTTCATGTGTGGTCTCTCGTTAGTTCCGGCGTCGGTGCTTTGATTGACCACACGATACCACAACTTTGACCCTGCTTCTCTGTTGCGTCAACGCATTTCTAGAGTCAGAGCAAACAGGCTATCATCCACGTATTTTGGGTCTGTCAACTTTCAGGAAATCTACGGCGAAGAAAATGATTCTGGACTCAATTGCCACTGCATAGACCAGTCCGATGATGCTCCGGTGGTCGACACCGGAACGTCGCCCGATCGATGACACCGGAGTACCCTAAAATCGCGGTGAAATTGGTCTATAGATTATGTGTAATTTGTCGAAAGGTGTTCAAATGCTAGGGTTTGTTCCCGTCGGTTTTCGCTCAAACTGACAAGTGACGACGGAATTGCTAAACTTCGTGCCATTTCATTGGTCGGTAGGTGTAGTCAGTCGAATCGTATAGTTCCGCTATGAGACCCTCTGGCCACTGCCATTTCCAGTGGTCTCTGTCAGGTCGAAATCGCTTCTTGTACGACTCCCAAACGTCTTTCACCTTTCTCTTGGTGTTATGCACTCTTTCGATGTCGGATTGATGCGTAGTTGGATCACGCCACAAAACAATTACGCGGTGATTTGCATTCGGGTGAGCTTGATACAGCATCTGGATGAGATTGTGGTCTTTCTCCTGCCAGCGAAAAACAATCGTGTCTGGATACTCGGGCCGGAACATTTCGTGTCTAGGTCTATAGGCCGTCAGACCGGATCGTGTTCGTTCCCTGCTAGCGAAGAAGTTTGGTTTTCCAATCACCCCGAAATGCTCTCTCATCCCGTGGTCGATAGTTTGAAGGCGGTCAATCAGTGATCCTTTGCCAACGCAACCAACCCCAGCAATAGTTAAGACCAGTTTTGGATTCATCGTTGCCGCTCTTACGTTCTCGAGATAATGTTTTCAAAAGTATCTCAAAACACAGAAAAAGAGCAAGTTGGAGCTAATAAGTTGAGGAGATGTTTGTTTGACTCATTGACGATGAACACCGACGCGATTTGATGATCGGCTCTAGATATCTCAGTCGGAAAAGCCGAAGTCACTTTCGAAAGCGTCAAAGTCCCATCAGTGTCGCGACTGACGCATATATTACCAGTTGGCCAGCGCGCACTGGTGGTCGACACCGTAGCAGTTGTTAGATCAGTAAAGCATGCATACGTAATTTTGGCCGACCGGCGAATGAAGTTGGGGGCATCCGCGAAGGCGGAGCGGGACTATACAAAAAAACACCTGGTTGGAGCTGAGGTAATTGGCATTGGAAGTCTGCTGTCCGTGCTCCCGTTGTCCCACTCTCAAGTGCATCAGCCTAAGTCAAGAATTCCGGCTCGAGTCAAAGCAACTTCCGCTGAGAAACGCTTCAGTGCACTTGAGTTCCGTACCGGTGCAGAGATACGTTATCGTGAGGTCGGTTTCGGCGACCGGAGCAAGCATTCTTCTTGCCGGTTCTGTCGATTTCTGGGTAATGACAGTCGAAACTGGTGTGCAAACGTGGGTGCGAGCAGTAGCTTGGATGAATGTGGCTGTAAGAATTGATTTCGCGGATCCTCTCTTGTGACTAGAACATCGATCGCATTCGGTATCCGCTGCGGGGCATTTTTATAACCTGGCTCGATCCATTGGCTTGCCATGATCAGCGACTTCTTTATTTACGTGCCGGTCTGGCTCGCGCTCATCGGCTGGTTTGTTGGTAGCTTCGCTCGGGGCCGCGGCGTGAAAGATTCCGGCGGGATGCGAGATGCCGTTTATGGTTACGCTTGGCTACTGGGAAGCTTGATGATCGCGCTTCATATTCTGGCCAGCTACGGACTCGCTCACAATTGGAGTCACGCTGCAGCGATCGAGGCGACCGCCGACGAGTCCGAGCGGGTCACCGGGATCCGTGCTGGATGGGGTGTCTATGTCAATTTCGTCTTCGCCGCCGTCTGGATGGGCTATTCAGCGGCAATGATAACTCGCAAGCGGCGATGGCCAGCAGTCGACCAAGCCGTTTTCTGGTTCACCGCGGCGATCGTCTTCTCTGCGACGATCGTTTTTGAAGCCGGGGCAGTCCGTTGGCTGTCAGTTGCCGGTTTCACCGGTCTGATCATTGCGTCTCTTTGGCCTCGCCAATCGCCCGCAGATCCAGCCGCACCGACGCATCGAACCAAGTAACATTCGCTTGTCACAGTAGAGCAATGCTTCGGGATGGCCAGCGCATCATCCGTCCGCGACGGTCGTGCGATTTTCATTGCGTCCAAACGCGGAACCTCTTTGGACATCTCGCTCGGTGTAATGTGCGGTTCATCGCGTGGATGAGGGTTGGCTTGCGTCGGCGGGTTGGTGGGCTTTGCGGTAGTCTCGCGGTGAGCACCGGCAAGTGGATTTAAATGCTTCGTTGAAGCGGCTGAGACTTTGGAAACCGGATGCGAGTGCGATGTTGAGGATCGCATCGTGAGTGGTAACAAGGAGACGCTGCGCGTGTGAAATACGATGCTGGACGACGAATGCGGTGATCGTCGTTCCAAACGTCCGCCGAAACAGATCCATAGCGTAGTTGGGGTGCAGGCCGATGGCTGCTGCAATCGACTGGGACGTCAGAGGGAGTTGATAATTCTGGGCGATGTAACAGGCCAGCTTGTCAGCACGTGACAACACCATCGCTGAGGACGTCACGGCAGTCGTGGTCATGCCGCGTGCGAATCGCAGCAGTCTTGCTTGCACTTCCAATTGAGCGGCTCGCTCCAACACCGGTTCATTGCTTTGCAGGTCCTGTTCCCATCGCCGAAACATCCGTTCATCCGATCCAACCTGAGCCATGTCCGTGAGTAGTTCTCCCTGCAAGATTCGCTGAACCAGCGTTGGGTTCAGTCCTGCACGTAAAAATTCGCCAAGCGGCAACGTCACGACAAAGTAAGGAGCATCCCCTTGGAACTCGACAATTTGATGGGGAATCGCAGCCCAAAACATTCCGAGTCGGCCTGTTTCAATCGTTGTCCGCTGGCCGCCCAGCAGGTAAGTCAGCGAACCGGCCATCATTAGGTTCAATTCGATCTCGTTGTGCCGATCGGGTCGCGTCATGCGAGTCGGCGTCCACGATTCACAGGTGAAACCGTAGGGCGAGAACTCGGGGCGTTTGATATCGAATTGCTTCATCACCTTAGAATACCGTGAGTACTGGCGAAATATCAGGGAGAATTGCGGTGTGGCTACGGATATTCTGATCCAAGTCAGGGGCGATGCCCCGCCAACGCCAAGGTGCGACCGGCCGAAGTCGCGAAGCGCATTACACAAAGGAAATGACATGAAGCTGCTTACAAGCTTGATCGCACTGTTGACTCTCGGTGGACCACTGGGGTTGCTGTTTTCCAAAGCGGCGGGCGACGAAGCCAAACCCGCCAAGGTGGCTGCGTTTCCGGGCGCCGAGGGTTACGGTTCGGTGACTCCTGGCGGCCGAGGCGGCCAGGTGATTGCGGTGACCAATCTTAACGCCCGTGGTGCGGGCAGCTTGCAGGCGGCGTGTGATGCCAAGGGGCCCAGGATCGTCGTCTTCAAGGTGGCGGGAACCATCGACGGTGACGTCAAAATCAAAAATGATTTCATCACGATTGCGGGCCAGTCGGCGCCTGGCGATGGCATCACGATCAAAGGCAATCTCGCCATCGATGCTAATGACGTCGTGATCCGCTACCTGCGAGTAAGGACGGATCACGATGGAGACGCGTTAGGGGGAAGGTACCACAAAAATATTATGGTGGACCATGTGTCGGCCAGCTGGAGTAGCGATGAAGTGTTCTCGCTGTACCACAACGAAAACGTCACGATTCAGTGGTGCATGATCACCGAAGCTTGCGCCAAGGAAGACGGGTCGCATCGTTTTGGCGGTATCTGGGGCAACCAGTACGGCACTTATCATCACAACCTGTTTGCCCACAACGACAGCCGTAATCCTCGCTGGGCATCGGGTTGCGGCTACAACGATTACCGAAACAACGTGCTGTTCAACTGGGGGTATCAAAGTTGTTACGGTGGCGAGGCACGTCAAAAAGGCGATCGGCGAAAACCAGCGATCGAGTTCTCTGCGATCAACATGGTTGCCAACTACTACAAACCGGGGCCCGCCACGCGTAGCGACGTGATGGACTGTATTGCAAGTCCTTCGTCCCGAGGCGATGACGACTACGGCAGTTGGCACGTGGCCGATAACTATGTCGATGGTTCTCCCGAAGTGACCCATGACAACGCGTTGGGTGTGGATGGCAAGACGTTCAAAAAGCTGGCGACGCCGTGGAAGGCAATGCCGATTCATCAGCAATCGCCGCAGGACGCTTATTTGGCGGTCCTTGAACATGCAGGCTGCTCATTGCCCAGACGTGATTCGATCGATGCCCGTATCAGCGAAGAGGTCCGCAAGGGCGTCGCGATGCACGGCAAAAACGGAATCATCACGACGCAGCAGGACGTTGGCGGCTGGCCGAGTCTGCAGTCGGCGGCAGCGCCACAGGATTCGGACGGGGATGGGATGCCCGACGAGTGGGAAAAGAAATACGGATTGGATGCGAACGAGGCCGATGACAACGCGTCCGACGACGACGGCGATGGGTACACCAACGTCGAAGAATATCTCAACGGAACCGATCCGACTGAGTTCGTAGACTACACCAAACCGGAAAACAACGTCAATTCGTTGGAGCAGTCGCATGGACAGTGATCCGCATCCCGTCTTGGGTGTAACGCTACTGCTGTTGCTCGTGGCCACGATGGTACTAGGGCAAGACAATTCACTGATGGCTTCGGAGAAACCACGCGTGATTGTCACGAGCGATGGCGAGATCGACGACGAATGTTCGATGGTTCGCTTCCTGCTGTACGCGAACGAGTTTGATATTGAGGGAATCATCACGTCAAGTTCGCAGTATCATGCTCACGGGCACAACTGGGCCGGAGACGACTGGGCGCAGCCCTATTTGGCGGCGTATGCCAAAGTCTATCCGAACCTGGTGAAGCACGACCCGCGTTATCCCACGGCTGAGTTCCTGCAGTCCCGAACGTTGCTTGGAAACGTAAAGTCCGAAGGAGAGATGGACGAGGTCACGGCAGGTTCCCAGCGGATCGTTGAGGTCTTGTTGGATGCGGCGGACGAACGTCCCGTTTGGATTCAAGCCTGGGGCGGAACGAACACGATCGCGCGGGCGCTAAAGACGATCGAGCAGCAGCATCCCGAGCGAATGGCGGAGGTCGCGAAGAAGATCCGCTTCTATTTCATCTGGGAGCAGGATGAGACTTACCAAAGGTACATCCGTCCGCACTGGGGAAAGTACGGCATCCAGACCATCATTTCCGATCAGTTCATTGCGTTGTTTTACCACTGGAAGAAGTACGTTCCAGAAGAGCAGCAGAGCTATCTTGCCGCCGAGTGGATGAAGGTCAATCTATTGGAAGGCCACGGTCCGCTGTGTTCGCTGTACAAGGCGCATACGAAGGAGGACAAAGGGTTTAGCGAAGGCGATTTCCGATCGGAAGGCGACTCGCCGGCATTTTTCTACAACATTCCAAACGGTCTTCGCAGCGACGAGTCCCCGGGCTGGGGCGGTTGGGGAGGTCGTTTTGTCAGAGTCCGCGAAAACACGTGGCTCGATCCCGTGTCAGAGTCTGGCTACGAGTATCCTGCAGGTCGCTGGTACACGGGATCGGCGTGGGGACGCCAGAGATTGAAGAAAGAAATCTCCGGTGACGAAGCCTTGGTTTCCTACCTCAAACCGCAATGGCGGTGGATCGACGCCCTGCAGAATGACTTTGCCGCACGAGCTGATTGGTGCGTGAAGGAGTTCGACGAAGCCAACCATCACCCTGTTGTCAAAGTGGACGGCAAACTGAATCGCAATGTGAAGCCGGGCGAAGTAGTACAGCTCGATGCAACCGCCACGGATCCTGACGGCGACGAATTAACGGTTCGCTGGTGGCAGTATTGGGAGACGGATTCGGCAGAGGCGACCGTCCGCATTAAAGACGGCGACTCGGCGAACAACGCCTCCTTCATTGTCCCCAACGAATCAGGGAACGAGGTTCACATCATCGTTGAGGTCACGGACAGCGGAACACCGCCGCTCGTTCGTTATCAGCGGATCGTCTGTCAGATCGAGTAATCGGCTACGCGATACTGCCGCTTGCAAAGCATTCAGGGGAGGCAGGAAAATGGAAAAGCCCTCGTGGCGATCAGAGAATTTTTCTGTCGCACCAATTTTTCTGTCTTCGTCTAATCGAACGTCGGTTGCAGGAGGAAACGGTGAGTGCGAGAGAGACAGTCGGCGGCTTGCGCCGCACCGCTAGATAAGACCGGCAACGCTCCGCCGGATGCACCCGTCTTAATCTTAATCATACTCTTAATCTTAATCTTCTACGGTTGCCCGTGAGCGAGGCGGGGGATTGCTCGGTCGAGATTAAGATTACGAGTAAGATTAGGATTAAGAGATGGGGTGTCAGCGGTTTGGTTTTCGTCGAGACTTCGATCGGTGGGAATCTGGTGCCCGATGCAATGCGATGCGTTGGATTGCTTGAAGATCGGGATTTACAGGAAAATGAGATGACAGGAAAATGAAAACGCTCTCGTGGCGATCAGAGAATTTTTCTGTCGCACCAATCTTTCTGTCTTCATCTAATCGAACGTTGGCTGCAGGAGGAAACGGTGAGTGCGAGAGAGACAGTCGGCGGCTTGCGCCGCACCGCTAGATAAGACCGGCAACGCTCCGCCGGATGCACCCTTCTTAATCTTAATCATACTCTTAATCCTAATCTTCTACGGTTGCCCGTGAGCGAGGCGGGGGATTGCTCGGTCGAGATTAAGATTACGAGTAAGATTAGGATTAAGAGATGGGGTGTCAGCGGTTTGGTTTTCGTCGAGCCTTCGATCGGTGGGAATCTGGTGCCCGATGCAATACGATGCGTTGGATTGCTTGAAGATCGGGATTTACAGGAAAATGGATGACAGGAAAATGAAAAAGCTATCGTGGCGATCAGAGAATTTTTCTGTCGCACCAATCTTTCTGTCTTCGTCTAATCGAATGCCGACTGCAGGGATAAGGTCAGCCGCAGGAAGACTACCGGGCTCGCCGCGACCGGTCGGTTTGGGGTGTTCGTTTTATTCGGCGCGACGGGGCGGCTTGCGCCGCACCGCTAGATCGAACCAGACGCAACCGGTGGCGTTTTGCCGAACATACCCCTTGCTAATCTTCTTCGGTCTCTCGCCAGCGGGCGAGGGGATTGCGCGGTCGGGATTTACAGGAAAATGGATGACAGGAAAATGAAAACGCCCCCGTGGTGATCAGAGAATTTTTCTGTCTTTGTCTAATCGAACGTTGGCTGCAGGAAGAAACGTCGGCTGCAGGAAGATATGTGCAGCGTCATCCGACCATCTTTTGCGGAGTTTATCCTTCTCAATCTTGATCATCATTGTCTTTCGTTGCTCGTGATCGAGCAGGAATATTGCTCAGACGGGATTGAGATTATGAGTAGGATTACGATGGCGGGTGTCGGAAGGATTTATCGCTAGAAGTCCATCGCGGCGATGCACAATTCGTCCGCCAGATAGCCGTCTTGAAGAAATTGTGCTTTTCTCGCATGATCACGAGCCAGTTCTTGTTCGATAAACAAGCGGGCTAATTTTCCTTTTCGATAGCTGCCTAATTTTGGCAAAGTTTGTTCGTGAAGTCGAATCAATTCATCGAATTGTTGCTGCATCGCGGTAGGTTCGTTCTCAATATCTGCTACCAGAAGCTTTGCATGTAAAAGATGACGGTGGGCATTGTACTCGTCGAGCACGTCGGCATATCCGAGATGCCGGAGACGTTTGATTTGATCGAATTCTTGCTGACAGAGCACGGCGGATTGCCGAAGCTGGGGAAGGACGGATGGCGAATCCTCTTTGCTGTGAGCGAGATGATGCTCCGCGACGGTCGTGCGATGCCGCGCACGGTTGAGTTCCATTGTGGACACGGCGCCTTCCTTCTGCTGTCTCGTCAAATAGCTCAACTCTTCGTTATGGAGCTGAACGACCCGTTCCAATTGATCGAGAACGTCAGCGGGATTTCCTTGGACGCGGCCCAATAGGTATCGCGAACCCGCCAGTTGTCGCATCGCCTTGATCTGTTTCAGTTTGGACCCGAATCCTAACGCGGCCATTTTCTCGTGACGTTGTAACTGTCGGCTGCGTATTTCGACCAGCAGAAGACATTGACGGACAACCTCGGCTTGGTTGTTCTCGGCGAATGCGAGGTTGTGGCGCGCTTTTGCCAGATCGACACGAGCCAGATCGACCTCCGCTTTGGAACTGGATTGACGTTCCAATAAGTCGGTTGCGGTTTTCAGCTCTGTTTCCAGGAAATCGACGACAGCTTGCATTTTTGCAACATAAACGGCATTCGGCTCGGTTTCCGGCTCCTCTGCCAATGCCGATAGACAGGAGACCGCAACAACGACCGAACCGATCCATTTGAGGCGACGAATTGATCGTGAAATGCTCATGAAAATCAGACTTAGGCGTTGGTTCATATCTGGCAGGTGCGGTGCAAGGATTTGACCTTTATCTTCGCGGCGGCGAAATCGTTCAGCATCGCACCGCCCTTCAGTATAGCCACGCTCGCCCGAGCGCGGAAAAGCCGACGATGATCGACGATCGCAAGCACCGTGGCCACGCATGAACCGACCTTGTCACACCGCTTGAGCGACGTAAGCTCACTGCGGAGCGTCATCCGTCACGCACGGCAATGTAGCTGTGCAATGCTTCGAGGTTTTCCAACCCTGGTTGTGAATTATGATACGCACCTCTTTGTGCGATTTATTGGGAATTGAACATCCAATCCTGAACGCGCCGATGAGTCGCACCGCAGCTGCCGAGCTCGCGGCCGCCGTGTCCAATGCCGGCGGACTAGGAATGATCGGCGGGACAACCCGGGGCGGTGCCGAGTGGTTGCGGCAGCAGATCCGCAGCACGCGAGCATTAACGGATCGGCCGTTTGGTGTCGGTTTTATCTCATCGTTTTCAAGCATTGATGAGCTGGTGCAAGTCGCTTTGGATGAACGCGTTGCGGTCATCAATCACTCGTTCTCCGATCCCACTGCGCATGTCAAGGCAGCACGAGACTGTGGCATTCGAATATTCGCCCAGGTTCAAAGCCTGGAGCAGGCGAAGCGGGCTGCCGATGCAGGTGTCGACGCCATTATCGCCCAGGGAGGCGAAGCGGGAGGGCACACGGGAACCCTGGGAACCATGGCATTTGTTCCCGCGGTGGTTGACGCCGTCGGTAGTCTACCGGTGCTTGCGGCGGGTGGAATCGCGGATGGACGAGGGCTAGCTGCCGCGTTGATGTTGGGAGCGGTGGGTGTTTCGATGGGGACTCGGTTTGTTGCCAGTCACCAGTGGGGTGGCGATTCGTGGGAGCAAACACCCCTGCTGGCCGCCGGCACGGACGACACGATTCGAACTGCCGTTTACGACCAAATACGGGGCGCGGAGTTTCCAAGCGGCATCGCCGATCGAGTCGTTCGAAACGCGTTCAACAGCAAATGGGATGGTCGGGCCAGCGAAATCGACGCCTCTCGAACGGAATTGCAACACGAACTCAAAGTTGCGGCAGAACAAGGGGATTCCAGTGTGATGGATATCAGCGGTGGTGAGGCGGTTGGTTTGGTTCGTTCACTTGAGTCCGCCAGGACGATCATCGATCGTACTGTCGACGAGGCTGCACGACTGTTACGAGACAATGCAGCCAAATACACTGATCCGATCACCTGAGACCGTTGTCACACTTGTGAATTCAGGGGTCATGACCTTAATCACATTTGGTTTCTCGTGAGGGAACGGAGATTGCTCGGTCGGGATTAGGATTAAAAAGTGAGTGATGGAGGTTCGGTTCGATCGAGACTTTGGTCGGCAGAAGCCTGTGGCCGGTGCAACGCGATGTATTGTGTTGCCTGGAAGGCAGGATTTGCAGGAAAATGAGACGACAGGAAAATGAAAACGCCCCCCGTCGCGATCAGAGAATTTTTCTGTCGCACCAATTTTTCTGTCTATACCTTATCGAACGTCGGCTACCGGAAGAGGTGTGTATCACAAGAGAGATGCCCTTTGCGATTTACTTTAGTAGCGAAGCGGCGCGAGCCGTCCGATTTGAATCCTCGGTTTTGCTCGCTGCAACCGGGCGGCTTGCGCCGTACCGCTAAATAAAGCCGGTGGCGTTTTGCCGGACGCACGCTTGATAATCTTAATCGTCTACGGTTGTTCGTGAGTGAGCGAGGGAGTGCGCGGTCGGGATTTACAGGAAAATGAGATGACAGGAAAATGAAAAAGCCCCCGTGGCGATCAGAGAATTTTTCTGTCGCACCAATTTTTCTGTCTATACCTTATCGAACGCCGGCTACCGGAAGAAATGCGTCGCACAAGAGAGACGTCCGTTGCGATTTACTTTAGTAGCGAAGCGGCGCGAGCCGTCCTGTTGGAATCCTCGGTTTTTCACGCTGCGACCGGGCGGCTTGTGTCGCACCGCTGAATAAAACCGGTGGCGTTTTGCTGGATGCACGCTTCCTAGTCTTACTCGTCTACGGTTGCTCGTGATCGAGCAGGGGGATTGCGCGGTCGGGATTTACAGGAACATGAGATGACAGGAAAATGAAAAAGCTATCGTGGTGATCTGAGAATTTTTCTGTCGCACTAATTTTTCTGTCTATACCTTATCGAACGTCGGCTACCGGAAGAGATGTGTCGCACAAGAGAGACGTCCGTTGCGATCGACTTTAGTAGCGAAGCGGCGCGAGCCGTCCGGTTTGAATCCTCGGTTTTACTCGTTGCGACCGGGCGGCTTGCGCCGCACCGCTATATCGAACCTGACGCAACCGGAATCAGGTCACCACCTCACCGGGCCTTCTTCACTTTGCGACGTGCGTCGCGGGTTAGAGCGAGAACACGAGGGTTGTTCCATCCGCTACTGGTCAGGTAAACAGGAACATCGCCAAGGCTATTGTCACGCTGGTGAGCAGCATGAAGACGATGACGACGGCAAAGATCGTGGCCCGCATGCGAGGAAACAGGTCTTCAGAAACCCGCTTGCCATCGACCAGCACGTTAACTCGTTGTGACGCGTCCAGCTCGACTTCGACTTGATGTACTTCTCGCTCGCCAATTTGCATGCGACACGTTCCTCGCTGGACCGGCGTCGCGTTGCCTGCGGCGTCAACGACGTGCGTTTGCAGACCGCGAGTAAGCGACGTTTCCACGATCACCGTGTGGACCTCCTGTTGGCCAACTTGAATTGCCCGCCTCCTCTTCACCAACGAGTCAACATCGAGCGGGGGCGGTGCGTAGGGGTTGGTGCTTTGCATTCTCTGGATGGAGCACAAGTAGGGTGTTGCCAGTCATATCTGGGAGACGTTCAACGATAGCACGCAACCAAATCGCATGGACAGTGTGCGTGTGAGCAGCTTCGAAATCGCGAGTCTTCGCACTGTCCATGTGAGTTCCTGCGATGGTTGATCACGCCCATCGCGGCAACCGAACGTCCTTTGCCGGATAAACCCGTTCGTAATCTTAGTCTGCTTCGGTTGTTTGTGAGCGAGGGGAGGATAGCTCGGTCGGGATTTACAGGAAAATAAGATGACAGGAAAATGAAAAAGCTATCGTCGCGATCAGAGAATTTTTTTGTCGCACCAATCTTTCTGTCGTTGTCTGATCTAATGTCGACTGCGGGGAGAATAGATGTGTGGCAGATATAACGCTGGGGCTCGCCACGACCGGGCGGCTCGCGCCGCACCGCTAGATCGAACCGGTAGCGATTTGCCGGATGCACCCTTCTTAATCTTCTTCGGTTGCTCGTGAGCGAGGGGGAGCTTGCTCGGTCGAGATTAAGATTATGAGTAAGATTAGGATTAAGAAGTGGTGGACGGGAGGGCCCTATGGCAAGGGCCGCGATTTCGCAATTTCCATTGCTCGGCATCGGCTGCTGGGCTGATCAATCAGAGCTTTTCTCGCTGTCTTCACGGAGTTTCTCGCTGAACATGAAATCCGTCAACGCGCGTCGGTCATTATCCACTTGCCCCTGATCGTAGCACTTTCGTTTGAAGAGTTTGCAGTATCCCAGTCGCCAATCGTGAACCGACGTTTCGGGGTACATGTCGGGATTGTCCTCTCCCGTTTTCCACTCGAGTGCATATTCGTACTCATAATGGGTTTTTCCGGAAGCGTCTTCATCCATGACGCGATAGGAGACGGGAACACGATGTGAGCCATTGCGATCCCACTTTGTTTCGCAGAGAGAAAAAACGCGACGCGACTCTTCACGTACAAGCGTATAGACCGATCGTGTCGGCAGGTAGCCTTCGTCTTTCGCAAAACGGATGGTGAATTCACTCGCAAAATCATGGAATTGTCGACGCCAGGTTGCAACCATGTCTCCAGATTCCTTGTCGTATTCTGCATCAATCAATTCACATACTTCAAACAGCATTCGCGATACATAATCTTCATCAACAGGATGACTGGCAAACGTCGAGTAGCGTACGAGAGACAGATAGAAGGGCGAACGATACGGGGCGGTTGGTTTTACCTCCTGTTTGTTTTCGCTGTTGCGAACATTCATATGCGAAGAGATTCCCCGCCGCATCTTCTTGTGCAGTCCCGTTGACAGCACCTGCTCCCAATACGGAATCCGAGCATCGACGCTGTCATTGGAAGTGCTCGCCCAGTACTTCCAATCGTTCTTTTTGTTCGCGGCAAAAATGAACGTTTGTTTTTCCGAAACGGGCCCGGGTCTATGCGGTCCGATACCCTGGATTTCACAATCGATCCAACAGGCATAGTCTTTGTTGACTTCTTCCGCCGCCAAAAGATAGTTTTGAGCGTATTCGAAAACTCGATCTTGTAGAGGGTGCGTTTCCTTATCCGCGTCCTTTTTCAGCGTGGCATCGTCGGCTAAGACGCTAGGAACACTTAGCAAAAGAATTAGTAATGGGCAGGTGATTCTGTTCACAATTTTCGATCCTGATTCACTAGGGAACGGAAACTTTAAGACGACATCGTCGGTCGTCCGCCAATGCAAGCTCAGCATCCACGATGCCGGATTTTTCCAGCACAGCGTCGCGGCTCAGCGCAATCGTCAAACGCAGTGCATCGTCTGCCACCGGGACCACATCCGTGACCTTGCAAAGAAAATCCGATGATGATTCGTCCTTGTCTGAAAAAACTTTGAGATCAACTTCGTCGCCTTCCGACACATGCAGCTTGTCGTTGGCATGAGTCCTTAGATGAAAAGTGAGCGTCGTTTTCTCAGCGACTCTTGCGGTGATCATTTTGGGATAGATCGTTACACTGTCCTTGACCTCATACGGCAAAAACACCTCAACGGGATCGCTATTTGTAGCCGGAGTCAGAAGAAAAGAGATACGTCCTTTCGATTCGAAATCGAGTTTGCCACTCGAAAGAAATAGGTCGACCTTTGCCGCAGAACGTGAGAGTTTATCAATACTGCAACGACTAACTGGTCCGGTTGTTGACCGCAGTTCCAATTCAACGCCTGCTCCAAACTTGTCTTTTCCGTTTGCGGAAAGACGAATTTCAAACTCGTTGTCTGGTTGCGAACGGTCAATCAGTATGGATGGTGGGTAAAACGCAAACGCATCGACGACTTTCCCGAGAACTGACAAGGAAAGCGTTTGACCCGTTTTGAAAACAACGGTGGCCTGGACAGCAAATCGTCCAACATCAACCTTTACGAGTCGCATCTCAAACGCGTGCGTTTCTCCAGATTTCAGAGTAACACTGTCGCTTCCATCCGATTTGGGCAAAACGCATCCACAGCTTGATTTAATATCACGAACAATAAGATTGCGTGATGATGAATTCTTGATCGGTATCCGCACTTCATACTGCTGCCCCTTGACAATCGTGCCAATGTCTACCTGTCGTCTCGGAGTCTTGCCATCAAAATGCAGTGAAGGTAAATCAAGGGTTACAGAAAACGCCTGTCGCGGTTCAGCCGCATTTAGGCCGCAAGCAACGAAACAAAGGCACAGAGAAACAAACAAACAAGGCTGTCGGCACGCTAAAACCAACTTGGGGCACGTTCTCGGTCCAGATATGGTTGTCCGCATCACGGAATCCCGTCAATTTCGTGTAGTGTGATTGTTAAGAAAGAGGGAATGCAACTCGCCAGCAGATGCAAGGTACCGCAACTAAAGAAGCAAATCAAGTTTTCGGGAGACGTTTCTTAGTTACCTCTCCCTAGCTGCGGTGACTGCTGATTTAGTAGCAAGCGCACAGGCCGGAGGCCGACAGATAGACTGCCGTTGGCGTGAGCCAACGGTTTTGGAGCGACCTGTCGCCGTAAGGCCGGAGGCCGACACACTGGCAGCAGATGTGTCGCCCTCCGGGCTATGTTTTTCCGACTCTCCTGACCGGTAGCTTACGCTACCGGCAGAGGGTGTATCGGCCTCCGGCCTGCAATCAATGCTACTAGATCAGCAGTCACCTGCGCTCGAGCGAGGTGACTAGCGACGAACAAACACGAACTCTCCGTCGTTTTCTTTCGCTAGACGCTGAAGCGCATCGGTTGTTTTTGTGTCGCCCATCGCGATGGCGTGGATGCGAGCCTTGCTGGTGCGGGTCGAGTTGAGTTCGCTGATGCGGTCCGCTGCTTTCGGAGCGAACTCGCCATCGGTCAAGACAAAGATCTCGTCAGGTTGCATCGAGAGTGCCTGCGCGACGGCAGGAAATGGATCGGTGCCGCCTGCGGGGCGATATTGCTGCACCCAATGGATCCCGCGTTGCTTGTTCTCGGGAGTGGCAATTTGCAGGCCTGCTGCGAATGTGTCGAGATTGCTTCCAAAGAAGACGATCCCAAATTCGACACCCGGATTGAGCGATTCTAAGGAGGCGGTCAATTCGTTGGTGAGTTTCTGCCATCGCGAAGGATATCCCAGTTCGCGAGGATCTCGCATGAATAATTTTTGATCTTTTGCATCGAGGCCTATCCTGCGGGCTTCTGCGAGTTTGTCTTCCGTCCGCGTCAGCCCCAATGCCCTCTGCATGCTGCCTGATGCGTCGGCGACAAACATGATCTTTCCGCCATTGATCGGAATGCCAAAGTATCCTGCCCCTCCTGGAGCTTCACCCGTTCCTGTGTCCGCTTCGGCTCCGCTGTCGCCTTGTGCTTCACCTTGCGAGCCGTGCTGCGAGTCCGCAACAGCGGCCTGAGAAGTAATTGGGATCAATCGCAATGTCGGTAGCTTCATGGGCCATGCCACAGCGGCTGGGAGTGACGAGGCGGATGACACATTTGGTAGTTCCACGTCGTTGATTTTGGGACTCAGATCCACATCCACTTTCGACTCACGGAGCTCCAGGACTTCCAGTGGTGTCTCCGGTAGAGGCTCGATACGCGTCAGCGGTACATGGGGAGATCGGTTGTCCAGTCGCGTCTTAAGTACAAGCGTTTCCACTTCAGCGGGTGCAGCGATTGTCAGCGCGAGTGCTAACAACAGAACGAGGTGAACAAGGGTCGAAGCTAAAAACGATTTGTAACGACGAGGACGCGGATTAGGCGAAACTAAAGCTTGCGTCTGCACCGGAACGGCAACAAAACACGGTCCATTTCGCGATGATTCGCTGGACGAGGCCAGGATGTCGTCGCTGCTTTGCGGAGGAGAGCCTGCGGCATTCATGGAGTTGACTCGAAGCATGTTGCGACAGCGAGGTTGATCATTGAATTCGAGGGATGTGTTTTCGATCCGTCTCGATTGTAGCCCCTGAGATGAGTGAAGAGAAACGAAATGGGGGCAAACGTTGTCGTCGGTCCGACTGACGTGCTCGTCAGTACCGAGTGCGGGTGCAACGGCATGAAAATCGCAGGTGGCGAGAGTGGCCGTGTGCAATGCAATGCGTCTGTGCACTTGGGAGCACGAAACACACTCCTTTCACTCGTCTACGGTTGTTCGTGATCGAGGGGGGATTGCGCGGTCGAGATTTACAGGAAAATAGATGACAGGAAAATGAAAAAGCTATCGTGGCGATCAGAGAATTTTTCTGTCGCACCAATCTTTCTGTCTTTGGCTAATCGAACGTTGGCTGCGGGAAGAAAAGGTGAGTGGCTGGAAGACTGCCGGGGCTCGTCGCGATCCGTTCGGTTTGGGTCGTCCGTTTTTACTCGCTGCAACCGGGCGGCTTGCGTTGGGCAACGATTTGCTGGATGCATCCTTCTTGATCCTAATCTTCTTCCGCTGTTCGTGAGCGAGGCGGGGGATTGCGCGGTCGGGGTTTACAGGAAAATGAGATGACAGGAAAATGAAAAAGCTATCGTGGTGATCAGAGAATTTTTCTGTCGCACCAATCTTTCTGTCTTTGGCTAATCGAACGTCGGCTGCGGGAAGAATAGATGTGTGGCAGAAATGACGCTGGGGCTCGCCGTGACCGGGCGGTTTGCGTCGCACCGCTATGTATGGCCAGCGGAAACCGACCCTCCTTTGCTGGAGGATCTTTAGCAAGATCCACTACGGGGCGGGTTAGGTGAACTGGTGTGCCAGGACTTGCATCGTTTCGCGTTGCCGCTTCTGTACGAATTGACGGGCCGCCTCGGTCTTGGCTTTCGCGGCGCCAAAGTCGCTGGCCATTGCGACGACGGCGTCGGGGATCTTTGCGGATTGAACTTCGTCGTCAAGGTCGAACAACCAATCCCCCAGCCCGATGTCTTGCCACATGAACCCTTTGCTCGTCTGTTCGGCGAACCGGCACACGATCGCGGGGATGCCGTTGCCGACTGCCATGATCGGCGAATGCATCTCGCTGCCAAACAGTCCCGCACTGCGTACATAAACACTCAGTGCTTCGTCGGTCAGCCAAAAGTTCTCTCGCCATACGACTCGCGGTTTCACATCCGCAGGCAGCTTGTCGTACAAGTTTTCTTTGCCCACCTTCATCTGCGTCATGTCCTCGGGACAGAGCAGAACTTTCAAGTCAGTTTCTCGAACCACACGAATGATCGCTTCGCGGATCGGAGCATGATCACGCTCCTTCATCGCTTCGTTATGTGCATGCCGCTTGGGATCGATGTCGCGTTTCTTGCTGGGGATCGTCCAGTACGGTGTGTACCGCAATCGCGACTGACAACACAGGAATTTGCCTTCTTCGAGTCCATTGGCTTCCAGGAACGCAGTGGCCGCGGCGTCGTCACGCAAATCACAAGCGAATGCACCGTCGGGTCCAAATTCCATCACTGGGCAATTGACGCCTTGCTCTTTTGCCAATGCCAACGACACCGAATCACGAAAGAATACGAACTTGGCCTTACTGAGCAGCTCCTTGTCATCACCGGACAAGAATGAACCGTGAGTGATCCCGTAGACGCCAAACGGTTTGCCGGTGTGTTTGATGTAGGCCGCGACATCGCGCGCGGCGACCAGGGACGGGCCTGATCCGTGTAGCAAAAACTCGGACCATGTGATCGCGTCTTGCAAATTGGCATTGGACGCCGTGCCGTCGCTGCGGATCGAGCCTTTTACGATTTTCAATTTCGGAAATCGGCCGTGTTCCATCGCGGCGACCTCTTCGGTCAAATCGCCCGAAGCCCATAAGATGACCTCGGCGTCGGGCAGATGTTTTTCGATTAACGCCAACACGCCAGGCGTATGAGCGATATCGCCGATGTTGACCACCTGCCATGATGAACGTAGCAGAATGCGAGGGCGTTTCGATTGGGCGGCGAACGCAGGGCCAGTGAGGGTGCTGGCTAGGGTTGCAGCCAAGGTGGACTGTAAAAATGTTCGTCGTTTCATCATGGTAGCGTTTTGGTACTAGGTAGCGGAACTCGTCAAGAGTTTCAGCAGAGATTTCGTATTGGGTAGCGGAACTCGTCAAGAGTTTCGAAGCAGTTAGGATTAACGTGCTGCGTTAACGATCTGGCAATCCAGGTGAAGTGTAAATCGCAGTGGTGAGCGTGGGCCGTAAGGCACCGGGTGGCGCGTGAGGCCCGGCCGCTTACGCGTCACGGCTCAGTTGTTCAGCGTTGTGTCAAGCGTCTCGATGTGTTTAGTGTATCCGACGAAAGTCTTGACGACTTCCGCTACTTTCGGTCGCGTTTTCGTATCAGGTAGCGGAACTCGTCAAGAGTTTCGATGCGGTCAGGATTGACGTGCTTCGTCAACGATCTGGCAATCCAGGTGAAGTGTGAATCGCAGTGGTGAGCCGTGGGCCGTGAGGCGCCGGGTAATTTGTGGGACCCGGCCGCTCACGCGTCACGGCTCAGTTGTTCAACGTCCTGTCAAGCGTCTCGGGGCGTTTAGTGTACCCGACGAAAGTCTTGACGACTTCCGCTACTTTCGGTCGCGATTTCGTACTAGGTAGCGGAACTCGTCAAGAGTTTCGATGGGGGTAGTGTTAACGTGCTGCTTTAACGATCTGGCAATCCTGGTGAAGTGTGAATCGCAGTGGTGAGCCGTGGGCTGTAAGGCACCGGGTGGCGCGTGAGACCCGGCCGCTTACGCGTCACGGCTCAGTTGTTCAATGTTGTGTCAAAAGTCTCGATGTGGTTGGTGTATCCGACGAAAGTCTTGACGACTTCCGCTACTTTCGGTCGCGATTTCGTACTAGGTAGCGGGACTCGTCAAGAGTTTCGATGCGGTCAGGATTGACGTGCTTCGTCAACGATCTGGCAATCCAGGTGAAGTGTGAATCGCAGTGGTGGGACCCGGCCGCTCACGCGTCACGGCTCAGTTGTTCAATGTTGTGTCAAAAGTCTCGATGTGGTTGGTGTATTCGACGAAAGTCTTGACGACTTCCGCTACTTTCGGTCGCGTTTTCGTATCGGGTAGCGGAACTCGTCAAGAGTTTCGATGCGGTTAGGATTAACGTGCTGCTTTAACGATCTGGCAATTCAGGTGAAGTGTGAATCGCAGTGGTGAGCCGTGGGCCGTAAGGCACCGGGAGGCGCGTGAGACCCGGCCGCTTACGCGTCACGGCTCAGTTGTTCAACGTTCTGTCAAGCGACTCGATGTGGTTGGTGTATTCGACGGACTAGGAAGTCCATCGTACGACTAAAACAACAAGCCGTTGACGGCTTCCGCTACTTGCAGTCGCGTTTTCGTACTAGGTAGCGGAACTCGTCAAGAGTTTCGATACGGTGGGGATTAATGTGCTGCTTTAACGATCTGGCAATCCAGGTGAGGTGTGAATCGCAGTGGTGAGCCGTGGGCCGTGAGGCGCCGGGTGGCGCGTGAGACCCGGCCGCTTACGCGTCACGGCTCAGTTGATCAACGTTCTGTCGAGCGACTCGATGTGGTTGGTGTATTCGACGAAAGTCTTGACGACTTCCGCTACGCTTGACTCGCATTGGTTCAGTACGGCAACTCTTTTTGGAAGATGCGTTAGCGAGGGGGGGTGGAGGATTCTTTTGAATTTAATGCTTCGATATTGGCGGCTTGATGCAGCTTCATCATCTCGGCGTCACTGATCGCTCGGTCGAAGACGGCGAGGCCTCCGAAGCGACCGATCGTTGCTTCGCGTGTGAATGACCCTACCGCGTAACGAGCGCCGACGGTGAAGTCCGATCCGCCTCCAGGTTTGGTCTTGGCATGCTTTTCAGCGTCGTACCCAAAGATGCCTCGGCCGTGATAATACGGGTTCATTCCGCGGTCTTTGCCATCAGGTCCTTCGCTGGTGAAGTAGCGATCGTTGCGTCGGTCTTTCACCGCATCAAGCTCTCGTTTGTCGAGCACGCCGTTGATGTACGCGCGAATGTAGTCACCGTCATAGGTGAACCCCAATGTGCACCAGCGATCGGTGGGCACGGTTTGCCGGGTCGCTGCGTAATCGGCACACCACGGAAATGCACTGCCGTCGGCACGACGCGTCACTCCGCCTTCGCTGGAGATATGAGGTACCAATTGATTCGGACCGCCGTAAGTCGGCATGTTCATTAACATCGCGTATTGCCGCGTTCCCGAATCGTCGTTCGCTCCTTTCCCTTCGCTCCACATCCCTGCGATCGTCCGGCTCTGACGCAAGTTGTGGATGTTGACGACCGCAAACATGCTGACTTGGGCCTCAGGACCATGGATGTTCAAATCACCCGTCTCGGCATACGGGATCTTGAAGTACTGTTTGCCATTCAAGTTCGCGGCGTAGCCCGAAAAAGGACCGCCTTCGACTCGGTTGATCGGTCCGTCGACTTCGATTAACGGATAGTTTTGCTCGCTGCCGATTGATTTCCGCGACTGGCCTGCGGGTTCGCCGAACGTCCAAAACGCAACCAATCCAGGCATCTGGGTGACGACGCTTGCGTCACCGCTGGGCTGCGTGTCTTTCGAGTCGGGAGTATCCGCGTAGGTCGCAGTGCAGGTGAGAATGGCGAGAGCAAATGAGAGAGCGTGTTTCATTGGTGGGTGTCGTTGGGGAAGGAAGGTCGTGGATCTTGCTAAAGATCCTGAGCCTATCAACGCGGGGGAAACGTTGCGAGGTTTCTGGGGGCGAAGGGGGGGCGATACTGAAGGGACTAGTACTGAAATGGGCCAATACTGAAAGGGATCAATACTGAAAGGGACGTGTAGCCACGTCCACTACGGCCAGTGTTGGGCGATCTTTTGTTTTAGGAATTCGACGCTGCGGGCGAGTTGGTCCATGCCATCGACGCCGTCTTCGATACTGATCCAGCCGCCGAAGCCGACTCGTTTCAGTTCACTGAAGATCGCGTCGTAGTCATTCAGCCCTTTGCCGATCTCGCCATGGCTGAGTCGTTTCGCGTACCCGACCGCGCCGCCCTCTTCGCGTCGCAGATCCTCCAGCGTCCCTTCGATCAGATAGCGGTCGCTGGCGTGCATCGTTACGACTCGGTGCGAAACTCGTCGCAGTAACTCGATCGGATCTTCGCCCGCCAAGTACGTGTTACTCGGATCATAGTTAACGCCAAAGTGCGGGTGATCGATGCGGTCGACGATTTGACAAAAAACATCCATTTTCTGAGCAAATTCGGGGTACTCCCAAAAATCGTCTTTGTAGTGGTTTTCGATGATCAGCGTGATGCCGCGATCGGCTGCGAAGGGCAAACATGCCTGGATCGAATCGACTGCGTACGTGACTCCCTCGTCGATCGTCAATTCCGGTCGCCGTTGGCCGCTGAGTACTCGGCAATACGAACCGCCGAGCGCGTGAGTCATCTCGATCCAGCGTTTTTGTTTGGCGATCTCTTGCTCTCGAAACGCCGCGTCGGGATGGGTGAAGTCGGGTGAGCAGCACATCATCGGGATGACTTTGCCGTGGTCTTCGACTTGCTTGCGAAACCGCGACCAATTCGATTCGTCCGCCATCTCCAGAAACCCGGCATACCACTCCAGCCCTTGGATATCGAGTTTCGAAGCGAGTTCAATCCACTCGCTGACGCTCATTGTGCCATCTTTGCAGAGTGCCTGCATGAACGCTTTGGGAAAGGCCGCAAGTTTGGGTGTGTGTGTTGGCATTGATCGATTGGATGATGAGGATATGTTGTTGATTTGTAGTGGATCTTGCTAAAGATCCTGGCGGCATTGGCGGCTGGGGGAACGTAGTGGCGATGCTCTGTGGGGAGGGGCGGTGCCCTGCGCGGAGGGACGTGTAGCCACGTCCACTACCGAAGGCCCTACACCGGCTTCAGCACCGATTTGACGACTTCGCCGCGATGCATTTTTTCGAACGCTTCGTGCCACTGGGTGATCGGCCAAACGCCGCCGATGATCGGTTTGACGTCCAATTGGCCGCTGCTCAGCAGAGCGATCACGCGTTCCCAGATCGGCCAATTGTGACTGAAACTGCCTTGCAGTCGCACGTTTTTTTGGACCAGTGGATCGAGGTTGAACCCCAGCGGTTGCGGGCCCCAGCCGACTTTCGAGATCCAGCCGGCTGGCCGGACAAGGTCCATTGCGATCTGCAGTGTGACGCTGGCGCCGGCAGCATCGATCACTCCATCGCACCCGAGTCCATCACGCTCAGTTGCCCACGGTTTCGCATCGCCGATGATCGCTTCACAACCATATTGCTTGGCGATTTCCAGACGGTGGCGATCGGATTCGAGTCCCACGATTGCGACTTCGGCGCCACACAGGCGAGCCACCGCGGCACACAGAATTCCAATCGTGCCAGGACCAAGCACGACAATGCGGTCCCCCGGTTCGATCGAAGCATTCTTAACGACAGCGTTGTAGGCGACGCAGCAGGGTTCGGTCAGACAGGCATGTTCAAACGGCAAGGCGTCGGGAATGGCATGCAGGATCCGCGAGGGGACGCGGACAAATTTGGTCATCGCCCCGTTCACTCCGTAACCAAACCCTTTACGAGTCGGGTCCAGGTTATACAGTCCCCGGCGTGACATCGGATTTTGTTGATCGATGATCGCAGCGGTTTCGCTGACCACACGATCACCTTCGCTCCAGCCATCGACGTTCACGCCCAGTTCAACAATGTTGCCACCGAATTCGTGACCGAGCACGACGGGATAATTGACGGGCCACGAGTGGTCCGCAGTCCACTGGTGCAGATCGCTGCCACAGACGCCGACGTTGGCGACCTGTAGCAGCACATCGTCGGGGCCAATTTCGGGTCGATCGAGTTCGCGAATTTCGACGCATCCTTTTTCAGGAGCATAGTTCACCACCGCAGCAGATTTCATCATTCCAACTTCTCGCTCAAGTAACGTAGTCCAGGCTGCCAGCCTGTCATCCTCTCCCCACCCTTCCTCTTCCGCTTTCTTCTCTCTCCCGTCTCCTCACTCCTCACTCCTCACTTTCTTCCCCCTCTCCATGCACAGCATCGCAGATCAAACGCAGTGAAGACTCTAAATCTCCATCGGCGGTTTTAAACGAATCGGCATCGATCGTCAGCGGGGCGCCCAGCACGACCAGCGGCGCGCCGTACGCAGGGCACTGGATCGCTTGTTCTAAACTTAATCCGCCAACCGCTTGCACCGGCACTTTGACGGCCTGGCAAACTTCGCGGAGTTGATCCAGGGGACTTGGCATCCGCTGGCCTCGCGCCGCGATGCCTCGCCGTTCATCGTAGCCGATGTGATGGATGACAAAGTCGCAGCCGAGATCTTCGAGCCATTTCGCGCCCGCGATCATGTCATCGCAGACCATATTGTCACCCATCACTTGGACGCCAAAATCTTTTCCAGCTTTGACGACACAGCGAACGGTTTCCTCGTGTGCCCGAGCCATCACGACGACATGGGTCGCCCCAGCGCCGGCCATCATTTCGGCTTCCAAATAACCGCCATCCATCGTCTTTAAGTCGGCGACGATTGGCACGTCCGGAAACTCGCTGCGAAGTGCCCGCACGCCGTGCAGTCCCTCGGCCAAAATCAGCGGCGTGCCTGCTTCGAGCCAATCCACGCCAGCGCGAATCGCCAAGTGCGCGGTCTCGATCGCCTCGGCGATATTGGTCAAGTCGAGTGAAATTTGAACGATTGGCTTCATGGGTGGGAGAGGGGGGAGTGAGGAGTGAGGAGTGAGGAGTGAGGAGTGAGGAGTGAGGAGTGAGGAGTGAGGAGTGAGGAGTGAGGAGTGAGGAGACACGGAGACACGGAGACACGGAGACACGGAGACACGGAGACACGGAGAGGGGGAGAGGGGGAGAGAGGGAGGGGGCTTTTAGTTTAGGGACTGCTGGGAGGGCTGTGTTGCGTGAGCGTTGGGGAATTCGGCACGTGAGCCGTAGCGAAAGTCGCCAAGACTTTCGGCCCGTCATTTTCGACAGCTGGCCAGCTAGCTCATGAACGACTCGCAATCGCCGTGTGAATCAGACTCGGCGAATAATATAAATCATCAAGGACTGGAACGAACGCTGATGATGTCGGCGGTGGAGCGTATCATCGTTCTGCTAGTGGCCTTGAGTGCATTGTCTATAATGCATTGAGTAGGCTCGGCCAGACGTTCATGATTTGATGCTTAGAGAGGAGCTGCAGCATGCGTCGAATATTGATTTCCGTTGCATTGATGGTGGCATGCGGGGGGAGTTTGAGTGGCGGTGATCTGACGCTTCGCTTTCAGTACGCAGGCGAACTGCCGGTGCCGGAGGCGATCCAAGTCGACAAGGACGTTGAGTTCTGTGGCCTGCATCCGTTGGTCGACGAAAGTCTGCTGGTCAATCCGCAGGATCGTGGGATCAAGAACGTGGTCGTCTACCTTGACACGGGACGGGGCGGTAGCGAGGTTGCAAAGATCCCGTCGCTCGAAAGAACGCATACGCTGACCAGCAAACATTGCCGATTCGATCCGCACATCGTGGTGATGCAGGCTGGCGACACGCTTCATCTCACGAATTCGGATCCTGTCGGTCACAACGCAAACGTAGCATTATTTCGAAATCCGGTATCCGGCCAGCTAATTCCGCCGAATGGTGTACGGCGTATGAAACTCGATCTGCCGGAACCAGCTCCGCTTCCGGTTCAGTGCAATATTCATCCTTGGATGAAAGCCTATGTGGTGGTGTTAGAGCATCGCTATGTTGGCGTCAGTGACGAACATGGCAAATTGGTCATCCGAGATCTGCCCGAGAAAGAGCTCACCTTTCGTGTGTTCGCCGAAGCGGCAACGAAACCACTGGGGACGGTGAAGGTCAACGGCCAGCAACAGGATTGGCCACGCAACCGGTTCCGCTACAAGATTCATGCAGGCGAGAATGACATGGGTACCGTGACGCTAACCGCCGATCACTTCGGTCGTCCTTGATTGGACGACGCCTGTTTCCACCCTTATGATCTCACCCATCCGTCTTATGTTCTGTGGACTCGCTGCATTGCGGATTTGATCAATTGCACCATCGCCATCACAACGATCCAGCCCATTAAGAGCGCGGCTGTCAAATAGGCTCCGTAAAACCAAATGAACCACCATCCGTTCGACGTGTAATGTTCGCCAGGCTCAATCGCATGGGGACTGGCGTATTGCGTGACGATAATCGCGAGCGACGCCATTACCGCCGAAATGACAAGCGAGACAGTGAGCCAAGTGGCCAACGGCCACCATTTCTTCATGACCAACCAGCGTAGCAAATGGATGCTCGCCACCACCGCCGGTAAGGTAACGAGCCCAATTGCCACCTTGGTCACGAGGTCCGCCTTGTTGATGACCGGCGAGTCAATCAGCAACGCAATCAGCGGCATCGCGGCGATCAGTGGCGAAAGTAATAGCCAACGCAAACTCCATTGCCGCGTCTGAAACGATCGCAACATGTAGATGCCGGGCAAGTAGATCAGCATCACGCAGTAAAACACCGCCCATGCAACCAGAGTCGGTAGGGTTGCGAGTTCCGTGGGGCGAGGGTTCCAGGGCAGCGGGTGACTTTCGCGGGGCGCTGTCTTTGCAGAGTTCAGGTTCGCACTTACTCGTGTTTGCATTGCAGCGAGTTCGCCAAGCCGCGGTACCATCGTGGCCTCACGCACACTGACATTCAGTTGATTTTGAAGCACAAACCAAGCAGGATGGTCACGACCGATATCACTCAGCATCGCCAGTTGGCCTGGGGCGGTTAATAACGGATGGACGCCTGGTTTGGCTGGCGGAACGGACAAATTCCAGACTAATTCACCCGTTTCAGCATCCAAGGCGTAGAGCACTGCGGGGGCGAACAGGTGATGGGCTAGGATCAGATTGGGATGCGATTGGCATGCCGGCAAGATGCCTTCGATCTGGTCGTCCGCCGTCGCGATCAAATCGTGTTTCCAAATCGGCGAGTCGGGTGTTTCGGGACGGATCGCGATGAGACGGTTTTGATGGATCAGCACGAGTTCGTCGTTTTTGTCACCATCTGTATCACAGACCACGACGCGGCTGCGTCCGCTAAGGATTCCTTGCGGAGCGTCCACCCGGAAATCCGAGAGCGTTTTGCCAAGGTGATCCACGACAATGACACGCGGCGTGCCATCGAACCAGTGCAGGCAGATGCGTTGCGGTCCCGCGGCAGTTCGCAGTGGCATGATTCGCGGACGGTATCGATACTCGTAATCACTGACGTGGCCTTGTCCCCATCCCGCAGAGACATCGAACTCGCGTGCCCAGCGTTCACGACCATCCGCGGCGGAAAACGCTCGCAAGACGGCGGTCGAACGTTGCCCGTCCGTTGGCGCATCAAAATGCAGTGTGATCAATTCGGGGTTCTTGTCTTGCTGTAAATCAATCACCGCGGCGGGTGGCATTTCGCTAAACGCATACGGTGGATTGCGTGCCGGAGGGACGGCGACCTGCCACAAACGGGTTCCCGTTTTGCCATCGAGCGTTCGCAGTTCCTGACGCTGCGTTCCGATCGCGGATTCCGCCGCCGTGATCGCTGCATCGCCGGGGACGACGATATCGAGAACCCCATCGGCATTTAGATCGTCGATACAAAGCGGGACCGTTCCCTGGTCAAATTCGATTGGTGAAAGCGTGTCGCCGGGGGATAACCCGTAACGCTTCGTCAGCGGTTCGTGCCAGACCCGTCGCCCGCTACGGCCTGAGAAAACAAACAAACCCAATTGTTTTTGGTGGGTGTTGAACTCGCGGTCTTCAGGAAAATTCCAGTCGCTGGCGGCAACCCAGATCACCTCGGCGGTCCCATCGCCATCGAGGTCGCGGACATCCATCGCATGAACTCCGGCGACATAGCGTGTTTGGAAATCGGCCGCCCAAAGGCGGCGGCCCGTGCGCCCTGAGATCGCGAAAAGCGGCACGCTGGGTTCTGGCTTGGCTAAGTTGCTGACGTACAGCAGCAAGTCGATGGTGCCATCGTGGTCAAAGTCGCCAGGGGCCGGCTGCGAAGTTTGCTCGGTGTCGTCGGTGGGCTGATGCAATCGATAATCATCGGCTAGGAATCCCGAACCGAGAAATCCGTCTTGTCGCGGTAGCGCAGCCACCACACGCAGATAATGCAGGTCTTTTTCGGGTAGCTTGGTTTTCCACAATGCGCGTCCATCACGCCCCGAGGCCGCGTGCACGGTTCCGTCGGGTTCAACCCGAGTCAGGTCACGGACGCCGTCTTGATTCAAATCGACGGTGGCGGACCAGCGTTCGCCCATCCGGTTCCACAGTTCACGTGGTTGTCCTCGAAAACCGATCAGTGTGCCGCCAGCATCAAGTGCATTCGGTTGCCGAGGAATAAAGGCGAACAAGTCCTCGATCCCACCTTGCTGCGTCGCGGCAGCTTGGAACGCCACCAAATTTGAACCCACTCGCGTTACCTCTCCGGTGCCAGCCGAGAACGCCACTGCGAGCGATGGTTTATCGTGGCCCTGCATCGGATGGACCGGCACCAGGAATTGAGGCCAACCGTCGCTACCAGCGTTCCACCACAGCGGCGGCCCCAATCGGTAGCTGGCACTTTCCGTCGGTCCCGTCAAAGGATGCCGTTTTATCCACAGAGGCGTTCCATCGTGACCGGAAAACGCATCGACATACAGATCGAAACTTCGCGACCACAGCGTGGCGACAAACACATCGGAAATCCCATCGCTGTTAATGTCGGGACCGGTCAAGAAATGGTCCACTTGTTGGTCCATGGTCTTGAGTTTTCGTTTCCATCGTCGCTGGCCAGTGGTTGCATCGCGAACTTCGATCTCGCCCCACGCTCGGACGGTGTTCCCATTGGCCTTGGACGTGCCGCTAGGAAAAATCAATTCGTATTGCCCGTCGTGATCAAGGTCGACAACCTGTGGCCATGTCGGTGGATCGATCGCGGTTTGGCTCCAATCTGCAACCGCCAGTTCGGCTTGCGCATCGAAAGTCCACAGCATCCGAGCATCGGCCAGTGACCAGACGGCGATCCGCACGTGTGAGCTGGGACTGTTGGCGGCCGGCGTGACGATGGCGGGCAAACTCTGCGTCAGAATCACTTCATCGGCTCCATCGCCATCGACGTCGATCACGACTGGGGGTCGGCTCGGTTGCACTCCGCAATCGATCGGCTGGCCAATCGGGGTTCCGGTGACGGTGTCGTAGGCAATCAGTCGCGAGCCGACCATCGTGGTCAGCCGTTTTGGCGACACTGTGGAGGACGTGTCCCAGGACGCCAACACCGCCGGACTGGGGACGTGGTGGAAATAGCCGGTGCGTTCCAGCCGAGGCAATTGGCGACGTACGCCGCTCAGGGAAAAGTCGCTCTGGATGCCACCGGTCGAGGTCACTGCGGCGGCAGACCCGTAGAACCAGCGAACGCATTCGGGCACATCCAGCGTTGCGGGCGTGACAAAATCGGACTCGCTAAAGTCGCGTCGCCAGATCGTTTTTCCCGATTGTCCACACACCGTTTGAAGCCAACGTCGCACCTCCGCTGATGGATCGGCTTGCTCGGCCATCATCACGGCGAAATCGGTGACGCCGTCCTCGTTTACATCGTCGACCGCGGTCGGTGGGTATAAAACGCTGCTGCGGACTCCTTGCAGATGACGCTGCAAATCGTTGCTGATTTCTTGTTGCAGATCATGACCCGGCGCAGAGGTCCACAGCAACGCGCCGTCGGAACCGGAAATCGCGAACACGATCGCTTGGTGACGTGCCGCCACCACAAAGTCGTCGACGGTGTCGCCGTTCAGATCCACTGCGGGGCTAACGATAAAAGGTGTTAGGTCAAAGCTGCCCCAACCGGTGTAAGGACTGTTGCTCATCAAGCGCTTCCACGGCCACACCCAACCGCTTGTGGTCTTCAGCAGAGGCTGGCCCGCTTTGTCCAGTGCGGTTGTCCACTGCAGTTGGTTTTGTTGTGGGTCAATACATCGCAGCCCCGATTCGTCCATCATCACGATCAAGCTATGCTCCCCCGTCGCCACGATCTTGTAGCTGTTTTGGATTTCCTGCGGGGGCATCAATAACGATTCGTCGAGATTAACATCAAACATGGGCGATTGGCCTCGAGCCAGATTCACCCCGTAGGTTTCACTCAGCCGACTTTCACCGGAAATCTGTACCTGGTACTGACCTGCGGTAATGTTGATCGCCTCTTGAGTCGGCACGGTTTGGCGTGTGACAAGGGTTCCGGTGTTGTCGCGAATGACTGCCGCCAACGGAGGTGTGTTCGTTGCAAACGACACAGGGACAAGTTGGCTTTGGCGATAGCTTTGCACCAACAATAACACGATGAATAGTAACGCCGCAGTCGCTGCGACCGATCGGGCGGTCAAAGTCAGTGCATGGCGATGTTTTCGGGCCCACTGCCTGCTTCGTTCGATCCAGTTCGCTCGACGCGTCTTGATCGGTCGCCCATCGAGAACCGCTCGGCAATCATCCGCCAGCGATTGAGCCGAACCGTATCGCTGCTCGGGCTGTTTTGCCAAGCACTTTAGCAAGATCGTTTCCATGTCACGCGACAACGCGGGTGACAACGTGCGAGGTGGAACCGGATCTTGGTTCAAAATTTGATCGATGACTCCCTGAGGCGTCTCGGCCAAATAAACAGGCCGTCCCGTCATCAATTCGTACAGCGTGGCTCCGAGGCTGTAGAGATCCGTGCGATGGTCCAGCCGATGACGCGATGCCGAAGCTTGTTCGGGACTCATGTAACGCGGCGTCCCGATGACGGTGCCGGTCATGCTAAGTGTGACAGTGTCCAATCGCATGGCCAAACCGAAATCCGTCAGCCAGATTCGGCCCTCGTCGTCCAGTAGCAGGTTGGACGGTTTGATGTCGCGATGGATGACGCCGCGTTGATGCGCATGAGCAAGTGCGTCGGCCACTTGGACGCCCCAATTCATTGCTGTCATGGGATCGATCGGTTCGGCCGTCTCGCCGAGCACATCGGCAAGACTGCGTCCTTGGATAAACTCCATCGCGAAAAAGTGGACGCCTTTTTCGAATCCAACATAAAAAATCGGCACGATGTTGGTGTGATGCAAATGTGCCACCGTTTCGGCCTCGCGGCGGAAGCGATCGATTGCCTCCGCATCGCTGAGCGAGGTAAACCGCAGCACTTTCAAGGCAACACGTCGATGCAGCGAAACCTGCTCGGCCTCGAACACCACGCCCATACCACCGCGCCCGATCTCTCGCAGCAACCGGAAATCGCCGAGTTGTTGACCTCGTCCGTGCTGTTTCGATTCCGCCGTTGGGTGGAGCGGCGAACCGGCGGACGGCATTCCGTCTAGCGGCGATTCAGCAAGCGGCGATTCAGTAAAACCAAGTGGTGCATTGACTTGCAAATTCACGCCGATCGTTTCGTCCACCGGGAACGCCGATGCCCGCGCCTCCGAGGCTGGCGTCGCCGAGGCTGGGGCGGATTCGTTGGTGGCATCATTTGACTTTTCGCTCGGCATCACAAGTCACTCCATGCAACGCCACCCTGTTGGTTCACGCCGTCATTTTACTGCTGGGCAATCCGCGAAGAAATGGAGTACGTCGCAAAATTCCGCCAGGATTGTCATTGACAGCCTGGCGGAGCTAAACTTCACGTGTCTGAGCCAAAGACTCCGGTTCTCTCTTCAGTGACCTTGATAGTGAAATGACCATGAATCACTCAGCCACCTTACGCAAACCCGCCGAAGGCCGCACGATCGCGGTCGTTGGTGACGTGTACCGCTTCTTAGCGACCGGCGAAGAGACGCGCGGTAAATATGCGATGTGGGAAGCGATCGTTCCTCCGGGGGGCGGCCCTCCACCGCATATCCACAGCCGTGAAGAAGAGTCGTTCTACATTCTCGAGGGCGAAATCACGTTCCACGTGGGCGACGAAAGGATTGTTGCCACGCCAGGCACATTCGCCAACATGCCGGTGGGCAGTTTGCACAGCTTTAAGAACGAAACCGACAAGACCGCTCGCATGATTCTTTCGGTGGCGCCAGCGGGTTTAGAGCAGATGTTCTTCGAGGTTGGCGTGCCGCTTAAAGCAGGTTCAGCAGAAGCGTTGCCGCCCACAAAGCAAGAGATCGAGAAGTTGTTGGCGGTTGCGCCAAACTACGGAATCGAAATCAAACTGCCTAAATCGTAGCAATGAGTTCGCACTCGGCACCCATCTGACTAACCCAAAGCAACGAAGTCTTATGTACGAACAGCTGCACGCCGATCACAGTCGCATTGAGCAAATTTTGACGCGGGTGCTCGAAGACAGCGTCCGTTTTCTCAGTGCGACGGGTTCCAGGCCCGCAGGGGTCGTGCCGCCAGCAACTGACGCCGAAACGCTGCCTCAGGAGGGTATCGGCGCTACAGGAACCCTTGATCTTTTTCAATCAAAGTATGCCGATTGGATGAGCGGTTCAGCGGGCCCTCACTACTTTGGGTTGGTCACGGGCGGCGCGACGCCAGCCAGTATTGCGGGCGATTGGCTGACAACGATCTACGACCAAAATGCGACAGGTTCCAGCGATTCGATCGCGCCGCAGATTGAATTGGCCGCGATCGGGCTGCTGTGTCAATTGTTCGGTTTGTCGTCCGAGCACGCGGGAGTGTTTGTGTCGGGAGCGACGATGGCGAACTTTGTCGGTTTGGCCACGGCACGGCAATGGGTAGGGCATCGACGCGGTGTCGACATTGCCAAATCAGGAATGTCGGGACTTCCGCCGATCCGCGTGCTGTGCGGAACGCCTCACTCGAGCGTGTATAAAGCGATCGCGATGCTGGGTCTCGGACGCGACAGCTTGGAGCGGATCGAAACACTTCCGGGACATGAAGCGGTCGACTTGGTGGCGATGCGAAATCGATTGACGGAGCTAAACGAAAGCGGCGACCTGTGTGTGGTGGTTGCCAATGCGGGGACCGTCAACAGCGTCGACTATGATGACATCGACGCGTTGGCGGATCTGTGTCACGAATTCGGGGTTTGGTTGCATGTGGACGCAGCCTTTGGCGGTTTTGCCGCGTGCGTCCCCGAAAAACAGTCGCTTGTTGCGGGGATGGACCGCGCGGACTCGATCACCATCGACGCGCACAAGTGGCTCAATGTGCCGTACGATTCCGCGATGATTTTTACGCGTCATCTGCAACTGCAACGCGAGGTTTTCCAGAATTCCGCCGCGTATCTCGAAGCGGACGCGTCACCAAGCAATTTTGTGAATCTGACTCCCGAAAACTCGCGTCGATTCCGCGCCTTACCCGCTTGGTTCACGTTGATGGCGTATGGTCGCGACGGTTACCGTGAAATCGTGACGCGAAATTGCCAGATCGCCGAAGAGATTGGCAACCGGATCGAAGCCTCCAGCGCGTTTCGCTTGCTGGCGCCGGTGCGAATGAATGGCATCGTGTTCACGCTCGCTGGCGATGATGTTACGCACGGCCAAATTCAAGCTTATTTGCAGGCGGTGCAAGCGGGTGGAGTGCTCTACATGACGCCGACAGAGTATTTTGACGCACCGGCGATCCGGATCTCGGTGACCAATTGGCGGACGACCGAACACGACATCGCGGACGTGTGGAATGGAATGCTCGCGGCGCTAGAATCCGCATCGTCTTAACAGGTGAGATTGCCGACTCCGTTTTCCACCGAGATGCCGCGATAGGTCATCTTGGGGCGTTTGCCGACAGCGGTGGCGTCGAGCGAGAATTGTCGCGTTGATATTCGCGTCGGACTTGCGTTATGAATGGCTTGATTAGCTTGAGCGTGCTGTTTCCCACTCACTGGTATCGGGTTCCTTCCAGGTTTTTCGGTCTACCCACAAGGAGCCTGCACGCACAGAAAGCCTGCGCCAAATTCTGGAAAAGAGTGTCGTCGGCCTCTGGAGTCACTGTTCAGTGGTTTCGGAACCATTACCGATCTTAGGCGAACTCGCGTGAGAGTTTCAGCCTGTTCGGCGATTCAACGAAACTCTTGATGGCTTGTTGATTTAAATGAAATGCAGGTCGCATCAATGAGCCGTTGGCCGTGAGGCCTCGGGTAATGCGCCGGACCCGGCCGCTGACGCGTCGCGGCTCACTAAAATCAACAAGCCGTTGACGAGTACTGCTACGCCGGTAGCAAAATCGACGTCCCCACAATTCTGTCAACGGGAACAATAGACTGCCGGGTGCAAAAGGTGTCAGCCGGGTGCAAAAGGTGTCAGCCGGGTGCAAAAGGTGTCAGGCGGGTGCAAAAGGTGTCAGGCGGGTGCAAAAGGTGTCAGGCGGGTGCAAAAGGTGTCAGGCGGGTGCAAAAGGTGTCAGGACTCTTTTTTCTTCCTCCTCGCTAAGTAGCGAACCAGCGACCCTCGTCCACAAGTTGCTGTCTCCTATTCGAAAAGCCATTTTGGCATCGTTAAAGGTTGGAAAGTGATCCAGCGCTAGGCGATTCTTTGCGAAAAGAGTCCTGACACCTTTTCTGCACTCGGCGTGTTTGGCCTTCTTTGCACGCAACGCGTTGTGTTCGACATAGCGGCACAGCGTGAAAGAGTGTGCGTCATCTTCGACTTCGAAGCTCTTGAACGGCCCTTGGTAAAGATGCCCGTGGCCGCGGGTGTGATTGACGCGCATGGTATCGAAGTGTGTGCGTGGAGGAGAGCCATCCGAACAGCCTGCCCATCGCGCCGTCTTTTCGCGGCCGTAGGACCAAGTGCCAATGGTTTGGCATTAAGCAAAACGAAAAGAGATCCACGAGGTAGTTCCCAAGGCCTTCACTGAGCGTTCTCAGAAACGCTTCGTAGTCCTCCGGTTTGTGGAAGATCTCTTGCCGGTTGTTACCACGATTGATGGCGTGATAAATCTTTCCCGCTTCATCCGCCGCTTTGTCCTGGGCATCAAAAGCTCCCGCCGTGTGTCTCGGTCAGTCTTGAGCCAACCTGCCCACTATCTGCTGCCATTAAAACCCCCTTCCCCTTTTTCTTTTTTGGCATACCAGTTTGCGTAGCCGGACAGCCAGTGCTGCATCCCCGAAGCCAAGTTCGGCAAAGGCGTCTGCAGGAGAGCGTGAATGTGATTTGGCATCCAGCAAAAGGCCAAAACCTACCACTGCGAACGTTCGACCTCGTCAGCGAGTCCTTTGGTGAACCGATCATAGTGTCCCTGATCGTGAAACAGTCTTCGTCGACCATCACCGCGTGTGATGACGTGATAGATCGCACCTGGGAACTGAATTCGCGGCGGACGGGGCATAGCCATCTCTCCCTGTAGTTGCGGTTTCGGCAAGACAACCAAATCGAACATCGGAAACAAGGCCTGACCCCGGCGAAGCCCTTCCAATCCAATTTAACCCTTTGCCACTTTACAACTTGCGTCGATTAAGTGCCATTCAGGCCTGACCCCGGCGAAGCCGCCCCGGAACAGAACCGGGCTCGAAGCTGTTGGAGCTTTGGGCTGTTCTGAACGTCACCGTAAGGTAAGAGTTCTTCCGTTCCGTAGTTTTCGATGAACTCCTTTGGTGTGCCTTGGCCGTCTTCGGCAAAAGAGTTACTCGATTGAATCAATGTCGCCAGCGATCAACGGAGTTGGTTAGTTGGAATCCGTCGGTTCTGAAGTTCCAGGTTCACGTTTCTCGCATTCATCACAGTATGTACGTTTCATCGACTTGATTGCCGTCTCGATATCGTCAGTTTCGATATTCGTACGATAGCCCAGCAGTGTGCATTCAAAGGTGTATTGCGTCGGTCGGGTATATCTCAATTGAGGAGAATCCATGTCTGTAAGATTCTGGAGGGGTTGCAAATGGCGACAGAAATCTTCTTTTTCTTTATCCGCTACAGCCAATTTCCTGAGATCGTCTTCAAGATGCTGCCGCCGATCTTCTGGCATCCCGAACGTCTTCATTAGCATATCGGCGTGGTTACGAACTTCATCTTCATCTCCAGACAATACTCGAGGCCCATCTCGCTGTTTTGCTTCAAGGAGAAAGTTGTGGTCTTCGACGGCTTCGTGTTCGGCAATTAACGCATCGGTCTCACCGCCATCGCGAATCCGATCTAATGCGGAAGTGAAGAAATCGACTGTGTCTTGATCTTCAATCCCGCGGGCGATAGCTCTCCCAGCGGTTGCGGAGCGAACAATCATACCGACTCGATTCTTGCTTGAGTCAGCTTCCGCGTGAACAAGCGATTCGCGAAAACTCTGAATAGCTGGTCGCAACCAATCATCAATCGAGTCCTTTCGTTCGCCGAAAATGAGCACTGGCGTTCCTGTGATGCCTCGGAGTGACCCGAGCTCAAAATAGCAGCTCCATGTTTCTGCAATAAAACCACTTTCTAAAGCCTCTTTAGCAAGGTCAATCAGTCGAGCCTCCAGTTCGCGAAGCTCGACAATCGCGTGCTCTTGGTCTGCCTCAGCTTTTTCAATCGCGGAGACCGCGATTGGAGCATTGAAGTCTACCTGCATCCGACTACGACCGAGTGCATTTGCTAGCTTTCGTGACGCAAGAAGCGCTTTCGCGGCAAAATGAACAGTTGCGAGTCGAATCCGCAGGAAGCTAGACAGCGATTCGTTTTCGAGCAAATCTGCAACCGCCTGCGAGGCTACCAGCTTAGATATTTTGAGGTAGTCGAAGTCGGCCGGAGCCGCGTTGCAGAGATGCCGCAGAAATACAAACGCTTGGACGGCAGCATCCGCTCTGAGTCCTCTTGAATTCTCGCACGCGCGGCGGACAGCCCTAAATGCACCTATCGTCGGCATTTGGGATTTCAGCGTGCTTGCCAGTTCGGACAAGTCATCGAATCGCTCCTGCTGTTCCGAGTCGGTCGTATCTCCAGGAAGTACATTGAGAATGACGTCAATATCGGCTTTCAAGTCAGAAGAAAATTCAGACGCCATTGGCAGTAGTAAAAGGTTCATTATGCGTAATTCAAACACCTCAAGTGCCGATGAACTAAGATTCGCGGTGTGAATCATCGCCAATTGGCTTGCGAGCTCTAGAGCCGCCTGAGAGACAGATGAAATTTCCACGGAGATCGCCGCAAGCTCAGAAACTAGTCCTGTAACGGCATCCAAGCTGGGCGTAGAGGTATCAAGATACTTGACAACTCTGGTGAAATACTCGGATCTTCCTTCTGCAGGAATGGCATTCCAAAACGTTTTCTCTTGCTCAAAATAGCCTTTCAGGAACTTAGTGTCATGGAATCCCGTTTCGAGCGACCACCTTGCGAACCTCCAGTGCCAGCGAAAGAAATCTGTCTCTTGTACTGGGGCTCTTAATGCGTATTTGTAGCACCAAAACCAAGCAACCTCCCTGGCCACGGAACCTGCGTGGAGCGTCTCTGCCAATGCGAAAACGTCCTCTAAGGGTGTTGTAGTTTGGTCTTCGATGTTCTGTCGCACTGCGTTTAGGGCATCACGCAACAGGTCGGACGCTGAGTTGTGAATCTCGCACTTCTCGATTTCGCCTACCGCGATATCCAACTCATTTACCAATTCTGCTCCTACGCTTGATTGCGTTGCGATGCGAAGCGTTCGGCCAATGATATGGTCGAAAATAAATGCCTCCCGATCGGGGAGTTCGACTGACGGGTCCGACAACCACTTTGTCGCCATCGTCGCGAAACGTGCGGCACTCGGGAGGTCGGCTGCGACAATCGCTGCGTCTAGAGCCAATGTGGCGCACTGCGACAAGAGATCATCTTCGGCCCCCGAATCAATCACTTTTCGGAAATATGCCATCCCTCGATGCGGCCGTTCCACGGCTGTACATGCTCTCCCCAGCATCAACGCTGGGGCGTTTGGGCTCATGTTTTCGGCGCCTTCGATTGGCCGACTGAGGCTTAGAGAGAATCCTGGATGTGGAGGTTGGGGATCGTTCCTGCCTTGGTTGACACGATTCGAGAGTGCCCACGCGATTTGCGCAATGCATGCCCAAACGGGTGTGTCCACATGTTCGTCCTTTGCGGAGTCGTACGCCTGAATCAGTATTCTGCAGGCTTGCGGAAGTTCTCCGCCATGAATTGCAAAAGAGGCAGCTTCGAGCATACAGCGAACGGATGCGAGTATTTGCTCCCATTTGTATTCAACGGGTCCCGCAAGAAAAGACTCTGAAGCGCGCATCGCAGCCTTTCTCGCATTGTGAAAGTCTTTCGTTTTTGCCATCGAGATGGCACGCATCAGCTGAGCCTCGCCAGCTTCGGCGCCTTCCATCGTCGGCATGGCATTGATCGACTTCTCGTAAATGCCGATCGCCTCACCATCCCTATTCGAGCAACGAAGCGCGTCTCCGTGTGACAGATAGATTAACGCACGGACTTCTTCGCTAAGTTCGTCCACCGCAATGTCCAACATCTCAGTTGAATACCGCAGCGACTGCTTAAAGTTCTTGGGAAAGTCGATTTCTATGCGAATCAGCAGACTCTTAAATATCACGCCGAGACTTCGCTCTGACTTACGATGCAGGTCCTGCAGCAATGACTCTAATGAATCGATTAGTGTTTGCGATTGATCCGCCGTTGGCTTGCTGTCTAAATGCTGCGCATAAATCCTTGACGCCGCGGCTCGCCAAAATTGGTAGGCTTCGCTGGAACCGTCAAATAGTTGTTCATCCGATTCTGTGATGTCGTTCCAGTCAATGATCCGTTGAACGTACGAGAGCATATCGGCAGATGAGCTAAGGCAAGCTGTTAAAACAATCTGCGCCTTTCTGAAAGTCGCCGTAGAATCATTATTGCTGAGTGATTCTGGTTTTATCGATTTAACGGCTAACGATGCAGTTTCTGGATCACCATGTCGAACGGAGTGAATGATCAGTGTCGCCCAACCTAGCTGGGCGGCATCCGCGTCCAAATCACTTGGTGCTTCAGTAATCAAATTCTTCAAGTCCACGGCAGCCAATTGTGATGCTTCGTCATTGTGAAGCTCACCATGTACACGTGTGCGAGTGGAATACCAGCGCACCCAGTCAGCTAGGTCTGATATGATTTTCTGATTGCCTAGCAACAATTCAAATCGGTCTAACAAGAATCGCTTGGCGTGATTGGCCCCAGGGCCTTCGGCGAATGTCAAATAGAGAGCGGCAGAATGCAAAGCACCGCCGATGTTGCCTGCGAGCATTCGGTGTGAGACGATCGAAAAAACGTCAAGCAAATCAGGCTGTTCACCCTCTTCTCTGGCATGCAACGCATCGGCAATAATGTCATGCCATTTTTGCTTGGACGCGAGCGTGAGTTCATTCTGAAACCCCTGCCGATACAGCTCGGGAAGTTCATATCTTCCAGGATCCAGAGACGTGACAATTCGAGTTACACATCCATTCCAGACCGAGAAGAAATCGTGGTCCTCGTGATCATCGCCCCACAATGTTCTCGCTACCCTTATAGGAAATGAGTAGACAGGAATCGAAACGCGACGACATAGTTCTTGTTCGTCACTAGAAAGCTCTTGCCGGACCCGTTCGATCATTGTTGCCCGAAACGCGGTTGCGCTTCCCGAGACTCCCGTAGGCAACTGCTTGATGAATTCTCTGACCTGTGAGGCGTCCTCGATTAATTCAATTTGTGGCTTTGCAAATTTGAGCATTCCGACGTGGCCGTCGAAATGTAAGCGGAGGGCTTCAATAGCCCAAACCTTTGGTGTGTCACTATCGGCAGGAACACTAAAGAACTGAAGAGCTTCCTGTGTTGTAAGTCCTGGCACCCGCCACTCTTCGATACCCCTTGTCCGTAGCTCCTTCACAAAATGCGGTTCATCGATACCAACGAGGAACACTGACAAATGGTTGTTGGAAGCCGCTGCATCCCGTAGAAAATCAATCGGTGCGAGGTCGTGGCACCGATGGGCATCGTCAATGATGATAAGTAACGGGTCGTTGATATTCGCGAGCACGGTCTTCAAATAGCTGGGAAGGAATCTTTCGGCTTCGAGATGTTGCCCTAGACAAAACAACAACATGCCAATCCAAGCTTCGGGCGCCGTGTCAGACTGGGAAACGCCGAACCAGAAGACTGAGCCAGGAAAGGAATGAGCGTACTCTGCGATCGCCGTGCTTTTCCCTATTTCAGGGTACCCCGTAACTCCAATTAATCTCTCGTTATCGAATTTGCGTGCTAGCTCATTAAAGGATGATGCGCGAGAGAGGTGAAAGTCCGGCAGCGCCGGTGGCGACGTCGCAACGACTGTATTTAGGATTGTGCTGTTGGAAATACCTAGCGATTGCTTGAGAGATGTATCTAAAAGCAATTGCTCCATCTTGGCATCAAGGTCGCCTGCGAACCCAACACTTAAAACTTCTCCAGAACTGTTTTCGATTGGCGTTGTTGTATTTTGCGGTACCCGCCCCGCCACAACAGCGTCCTTCACTTCATCTATTTTGATGCACAGCTCTGATTGATTTAGACGAATTTCGTTCAATGATTTCGATTGATCTTGGAGCGCGGCCAAAGCGGCCATCTGAAACATTTCGCGGTTGAGCATGCATTCTTGCGCAAGCGACGCTGCGAGCTCGTGAATATGAACGTGAGCTTCATCTTCGGAAATCGCGAAGAAGTCTTGAGTCTCCTCGATATTCTCCCTGACCCATTTCCACTGCGCCGTGATAGCCCCTTCCCATGCTTCGACTGGCGGAGGCTCATATCGAGCAAGTGATTTTTGAACTGCTATCGGCTCGGGTGGAGGTTTCTCTGTTTCAGACTGCGACGAAACGGGAAAGATCGCTTCGGCGTAAAGAAGGCCTTTTTCAGGTGGAAGAGACGCTCTCCATTCTTCGATTCTTGCCGCCAATCGCTTACGCAGTGTGTCTTCAAAAAGCTTAGTCGCGATCGCAGTTTTGGCTTGGTTGAAAGCGAATCCAACAATCCATTTAAGTAAAAGTTCTTCCACAGCTCAAAGCCCGTTTTCGTTGCAATAGTCTTTTCCTGTTAGTCTAAAGAAGATGTGCGTTGGCGGTAGATGGCCTGACGCGATCTTGGTGAATCGAAACAGTCGTCGTCTGGTCGACGGAGGCCCTTCGCGATGCACGGCCTACGCAACTACAAGCGAACGTTCGATACGTCGTATCGGATGCAGAAAAGAACAGTTTCCGTCTATCGTTTTGTCGTGCAGTCGTTTCTTAAGCGGTCGGCGATACTACCGTTGCCGAAGGGAAACGCCTCCACGCCGCCGAAACCTCGGTTAGCGTTCCAATGAGCAGCATCGAATGCGTCTCCACGCACGCATAACACGATCACAGCGCAAGCGGATGTGTCACGTCGGAGCGACCGCGCGGCGATGCCCGAGAGAGTGACGGGCGGTTGCCGAAGGCACGGCGATCCACGGATGGTCGCCGCAAACGGGCCCGTGGATGCGCGGAGGCCGAACGCCATAGCCAGGGGGCGACTCACCTGGACCTTAGGCTTGCGCCATGTGTGTTGGGCGTTCCGGGCTCATCGACCGGAGGGTCCAATCAGAAGCGTGTCTCTCAACGCTCGGCTTTCGAGTGAGCGTCGAGAGAATGACGTCCGGCTTGTAAACTTCTACAAACGTTGCACTGAAACCCTTCAATGGATGTCGAAAAACGGTTCGGAACTCTATATATTACAATCTACTCGCCCTCCGATGGTCGCGACAAATATCCCACATTGATCGCGACAAATATGCCCCATCCCCCGTGGCGATCACGTGTTGCCTTGATTTGCTCGTGGTTCCCACCGATCATGGGGAAGGTCACGCGGAACGCACAATACGCTGGCTCGATCCCGTGCAATGTAACAAACGGCTCCTTCATGACTGTGTTTACCCCGACACGTATCCGCGACAACACTGGATCGACCGATCGCACCGTAGCAGCCAATGCAGCGGCGGCGGTTTCCTTGGGGCGCCGTTGGACGTCTGGCGTGCAGGCGTTGCGCGTCGTCCAGGTTGTTCCTACGATGGTCGCCGCGCTGAGTTTTTCGCTCGTCTTGTCTTTCGTCTCGCCCTGTGTGGCGGAGACCGATGATGGTAGCGCGGACCCGGCGGTGCTCCGGGCCGACGCCGAGAAGACATTCAAAACAAAGGTCGGGCCCTTCGTCAATAAGTACTGCATCAGTTGCCACGGACCCCGACCCGAGGCGGGCATCAATCTTCAGGCGGCGCTGAAGAGTCCCGGCGGCGCGTCCTCGTCGCTGCACTGGAAGAAGGCGGTCGCGAATGTCAAGGTGCACGACATGCCGCCCGACTATGCGGACGAGATCCCGAGCGATGAAGAGCGCCGCCAATTCATCACGTGGATCGGCAAGCTCAAGTACATGGCCCCACGAGACCCGGGCGCTTTCGTGATCCGTCGGCTGAGCAAGGTGGAGTTCGGCAACACGCTGCGCGACCTGTACGGCGTGAACCCTGCGGTCGCCGACAGCCTTCCCGAGGAGGTCGTCGGGGAGGGGTATCTCAACTCGATCTCACCGCTGCAGTCGGAGTTGTTTCTCGACATCGCCAACAAGGTCGTCGATCAAGTCGTGGCACCGGATGGTCAGCCGCCCAGCGAAGTACAGAAACGCCTGTTTGGAGACACGCCTCCCAAGGCCGCCGAATATCGCGTGGCGGCCCGTCAAGTCGCGCGCTCTCTGGCTCGCGATGCTTACCGTCGGCCTCCTACCGAGGCAGAGTTGGATGTGTTGGTAAGCGTCTTCGACCTTGGCCGCGAGAACAAGCTTGGTTACACCGCGTCGCTGGGGCTGATGTGGAAGGCGGTTCTCGTTTCTCCGCAGTTCCTCTTCATCACGCCAGCCGAGGAAGTCGACTCGAAGGACGCGATCGTGCCGCTGGACGACTATCAACTGGCCTCCCGTCTTTCCTACCTATTGTGGTCGGCGCCGCCCGACGCCGAATTGTCGGCACTCGCGGACCAGGGCAAACTCCACGAGCCCGAAGTGCTTCGTGCGCAGGTGGAGCGGCTGCTGGAGCACGACCGATCGCGGGCGCTGTTCGACGGCTTCGGCGCCCAGTGGTTGGGCGTAAGTGGGCTCCAGAGCCAGTCGTTTGACCCGGACGTTTTCCCACAAATGACCGCCGCTTTACGCACGGCGATGCTGGAAGAAGCACGGCTGTTTTTCGAGAGCATCGTCCGCGAGAACCAGAGCGTGCTGCGGTTCGTGGACAGCGACTACACCTTCCTGAATGAGCCGCTCGCCGAGTTGTACGGGCTTGAGCAATCCGTTCAAGGTTCCGCGATGCGGCGGGTCAAGTTGCAGAACCCCAACCGGGGCGGCATCCTCGGCATGCCGGCCACCCTGGCGACCACGTCGATGCCAAACCGGACCAGCCCCGTTCGGCGAGGTGTTTGGGTCCTCGAGCAGGTGCTGGGAGAACGCGTCCCGCCGCCTCCGCCGGACGTTCCTGAACTCGAAGATCAGCCGCAAAAAAGCATGGAGGGTTTGACGCTGCGTCAGCGGACGCAGTTACACCAATCCGAACCCGCTTGCGCTAATTGTCACAAGGTTTTCGACCCAATCGGCTTCGGTTTGGAGAATTTCGACGCTATCGGCCGCTGGCGTGATAAGGATGAATCAGGCGTCGAGATCGACTCAGCCGGGAAACTTCCCAGTGGAGAAAGCTTCTCCACGCCCGCGGAGCTGAAGGGCCTGCTGGCCAAGCGAAAGACCGACCTGGCTCGAAATCTGACCGAAAGGTTGATGGCCTACGCACTGGGGCGACAGCTGGAAGGTTATGATGAAGTCGTGATCGACCAGCTAATGATCAAAATTGCCCCGGACGATTACCGCATGCGGACGATAATCACTGAGGTTATCACCAGTTACTTATTTACGCACCGGAAAGTCAAAGGATGAATCGCACTGACAACCGTCCTCGTGTCGATCGTCGCACGTTGCTAAAAGGCGCCGGCGTTTCGCTCGCGTTACCGCTAATGGAATCCCTGGGCTGGAATTCACCGAGCTGGGCCGCCGGTGGCAGTGTGGCCAAGCCACCGGTACGTCTCGGGTTCATGTATATGCCGCACGGCGTCATCATGGACGAGTTCTGGCCCAAGAGTCCAGAGGCGTACCGTGATTCGCCGCCGCCGGCAATCGAATCGCTGCGTCCGATCCTGGATCAGTGCTTGATGATGAAGGGGATTTCCGGCGTGCCGATTTCGCCGTTTAACGGCGCGCCGCATGCGTTGGAGCTGTCGACCTGGCTGACTGCGACTCTTCCGGACGCGGACACACGCAGCCGTGTCAACATCGCGATCTCGGCCGATCAGATCATGGCCAATTACGTGGGTGCCCACACATTGTTGCCCTCGCTCGAACTGGCGACCATGCCTCAGACATGGAAGGAGAACCAGGCCGGCCTGCACGAGGCGTACTACTCGCACTGCAGCTACCGCTCGCCCACGCAGCCCGTCCCCGCCGAGATCGATCCCCGCAACGTCTTGAACCGGCTGTTTGGCAAGAAAGGGCAGGCCAGTCGAGTCACGAAGGCAAACACTCTCGACCGACAAATGCTCGACCGTGTGTTGGGCGGCGCGCGGGACCTACGCCGGACACTGGCCCCAACCGACCAGCAAAAACTGGATGAGTATCTCGACAGCGTGCGGGCGGTCGAACGTCGCATCGTCGCGATCGAGCACCGCCAACAGGAGGCGGCCCTAGAGAAGGCGGGCGTCCGCTCGACCAAGCGTCACGCCAGCGATTCGCCGCCAATCGAGGTCAAGATTCCCGAGGGTGACAAACGCAGCGAATACATGCAAGTGATGTGCGACCTGACCGTCCTGGCCTTTCAGACGGACACCACACGCGTCAGTACGTACATCGGGTCCACGCCCAACGGCGTGTCTTATCCCGAATTGGGCTTTACAGACAAGCACCACTCGCAGACGCACCACGAGAATCGAAAAGAGATGGTCCGAAAGGTGGCAGCGATCACGAAGTTCAACATCGATCAGTTTGCCTACATGGTGAAAAAGATGGCCAGCCTGCGCGAGGGTGATGGTACGCTGCTGGACAACTGCATCATGATGTGGGGCTCGGGGCTGGAAGACGGCAACAAGCACCGACGAGAGAACCTGCCATTCATCGTCGCGGGCAAGGGTGACGGTTCGATCAAGACCGGGCGTTTTCTGACCGACGTCAAGGGTAACCAGGGCGACCTGCTCAAGACGCTGCTCGCGTGCGCCGGCGTGCCCCTGGACCGGCCGATCGGCATCGCGACCAAGCAGATTACCGAAATCATGGCCTGATTCTGCTTTAGCAGCTGCAATGTTTCCAGGGAAAGCCCTGGGCTGCTAAATCTAACTTCATCAGCAACGAAGGGCCAAGATTTCAATCGGCACGTTCCGGCAGAAATGACTCAGCGAATTCGAACACAGATCCATCCGTTTGCGTCGCGTGACTCGGTTTCAGGCTTTGCGAATCGTCGCCCACCAAACCCAAGCGATTAATACACCCTGGGCTGGCAGGCGTGCGACCAGCATCCAGGACGGAATTGACGGAAACAGTTCGGCGTTGGTCATCATAAAAAGGTTTGCTGGAAAGACAGCGACCAACAATGCGATCAAGCCCCATCCCGCTGCACGCCGCAGTCGTGGTACCGCCACGCCAATCCCGCCGAGCACTTCAAAGAATCCTGAGACGTACACCAATGCCAACGGCCAAGGCAGATAATGCGGCATGATCTTCAAGTAGGTCATCGGCGAGGCAAAGTGATTAATGCCTGCCGCCACGAAAAAGACGGAAATCAGGACGACGGAAATCCGTTTGCTCAGCGATCTCGTTTGGCGTTCGATCATGGGAGCTGTTCGTTTTACTTCGCAATGCTGCGATATGAAAGTGAAATGGCGAGCTTCGAGCTGTCAAACACGCCGCATGCGATCGTTGTTTCGCTCTTCCAAATGTAAGGAAAAGTTAACAATATCGATGATGATTATGCACTCGAGTCAACCCCCCTCGCCTATTCTTGTTGGCTGGGCACCTCTGTGTTGCGGGGGTCGGTCCTGCCACGCATTCTTCCCGATGCGATTGGCTTTGGATTGCTGGCTGCGACTCAGTTCTCTACCGAGACGCCACGGTAGGTCATTTTGGGTTGCTTGCGTAAGAAACGGCGAGCGATCTCGGGGAGGTCGTCTTCGTGCCCCAGCACAATCACGATGTCGCCCGGTTTTAGCAGCAACGTGGGCGATGGGTTTAATTGCATCGTCCCATCGGCATGGCGAACACCGACGATCAAAAAGCTATGGTTGCCGCGGATTTCCAGCTCACTGAGCGGATGATTGGAAAGCTCGGAATCGGAGATGACTTCGAGCTCGTTGAACTGCAGTCCAATTCGCCGGAGATCCTCTAGCATCGTGCCTTGATCTTGGATCTGCTCCAAAATACTTTCGGCCGTCGGCTGGGTGATCAGCTGAGCGACCTTTTGGGCACCGATTGCGGTGGGCAGGACAACTTGGTTTGCGCCGCATCCGAGTAGCTTCTTTTCGGTTCGCGGGTTTTCACCGCGAGCGATAATGCGGACGGCCGGGTTCATGTCGCGCGCCGTGATCGTGACAAACACGTTGGTGGCATCGAGCGACAGGACCGCCGCGACGTTCGAGGCGCGTTTGATCCCTGCTTGATCCAGGATGTCTTCCTCGGACGCATCGCCGTGCAGGACAAGGTAACCACGATCCTCGGCATCACGTAGACGGTCCAGGTCGGTATCGATCGCGACAAACGGTTTGCCCGCGGCGTATAACTCTCGTGCCAGGATCGTGCCCAAGCGTCCCATCCCACAGATGATCGTGTGGTTACTGAGTCGTTCAATTCCCTTGGTCATTCGTCTTGCTCCCATTGCTCGGTTCAGTTCGCCATCGATCAACATCTGCATGAATCCACCGACGGTGTAGATCACCGCGCCGTAGCCAGCGACGATCACCATGATCGTGAGTGCACGCAGCGGCGGCGATTCGATCGGATGGACTTCACCGTAACCGACGCCAAAGATCGTAATCACGACCATGTAAAGGGCATCGTCCAGATGCCAGCCCGCCGCCATGTAGCCCGCAACTGCCACCATACAGATCAATAGAAACAGCACGCCGCCGGTCATGATGCGACGCAGCGGTGGCGAGGCCGCCAGCTGAGATACCGGCGGCGGTGCGTCTGGCCGTTTGCTCAGCCGATCGGGGTTTCGTTTTTGGTCCACGTTTGCTCACCTCTGCTTGGTCGGAGCGAGCTATTTCGGGGGCTGGCGATAGGGGCGGCCGACTGCGTTGCGACAGACTACTTGGCGGTTGGGGGCGTCGTTTCGACTTGACGCAATTGCAACGAGTCGACCACTTTGCCATGGGCCAACACGTTGGTGATCACGACCAACCAGCTGCCGGGGGTGACCCAATCGCTTTGCCGCAGCCGTTCGGTCGCATTGGCAATCGTGGTGTCGGGATCGTCGGAGAATTCCATCAGGAAAGGTTCGACGCCCCATGGCAACAACATTTGATTGAATGTGTCTTCGACATCCGTAAAGGCATAAATGGGAACGCCACGCGGGCGAAGTGACGCGAGGACGTAAGCCAGATAGCCACTGCGGGTAAAGACAACGATGCCGGCTTGCCCCAACTCTTGAGCCAGCAGGGCGGCCGAGCGAAGCATCTTGGCTTTGGGTTCCCGCAGCGTGATCAGCGAGTTCAGTGAACGGCTGACCGTCGGTTCGATGCTGCGGATGATGTTCTTCATCACCTCGACCGATTCAAACGGGTAAGCCCCGGTGGTCGTTTCGCCTGACAGCATCACCGCGTCGGCTTGTTCGCGGACCGCGTTGCTGACGTCCGATACTTCCGCTCGCGTCGGCATCGGAGATTGGATCATCGATTCGAGTAGGTGCGTTGCGATGATCACCGGTTTGCCTTCGCTTTGGCAGGCTGCGATCAATTGCGATTGAACCAGCGGCAACTTGTGGTAATCGATCTCGATCCCCAAGTCACCGCGTGCGATCATCAACCCATCCGACTCGCGGATGATTTCTTCCATATTTTGCACACCGGCTTGGTCTTCGATCTTCGCGACGATCCGCGCGTTGGAACCGAGATCGTCCAAGACGCCGCGTAAGGTACGAACGTCGGCAGCGGTGCGAACGAACGAGAGCGCGACGAAATCGATTCCGGCTTCCGCACCGGCCCGCAAGTCCTCTTTGTCTTTCTCGGTTACCGCAGGCAAGTTGACATGGACGCCGGGCAGGTTGATATGACGCCGCGACGTCAGCGTCCCGGGGGTCTCTATTTCACAGAGAATGCCATCGTCATCCTTGTCTAGAATTTGCATGCGGATCAGCCCGCTGTCGATCAAAATGGTCGCACCCACTTTGACGTCGCGGGCAAGATCGGGATAGTTGACCGAGACGCAAGGGCATTCTGGATCGTGCGGAAAGGGATTCGAGGAAGCTTGCAGTCGGATTCGGTTTCCGACAATCAGCTCGATAGGCTCGTCGACCACCCCGGTGCGAATCTCGGGACCTTTGACGTCCATCATCACCGCGACGTGACGACCGACTTTGTCCGAGGTTTGGCGAATTCGTTTGGTGACATCGATGGCCCACTCGCCTGTTCCATGGGCCATGTTCAAGCGAAAGACATCGACACCTTGATTGATCAGTCGCGTTAAGCCTTCTTCGGACTGGGTTGCTGGTCCGAGCGTCGCAACGATTTTGGTGTGGCGATAGTGAGTGTGCCGGTACCGACGTACCGTGTCAGAAATCAACGTATCGGGCATTTCAGATAACATGGGCGTTTGGATTCAATGAAGGATGAGAGTCCAGAATCTATAAGGTGGCTGCGACAATTGCGAGCGCGACTTGCCAATGCCGGAATGACGCACACTGGACGCGATTATTGGCTGAATAAACGGGAAAGCGATGATCGCGTATGCGCAGCAAATCAACTAAACTCGCTGCGGCGGCGGTTTTTGGGCTCCATTGCAAGGCCGGGAATTAGCAGGGGGATCGCCAGCCCCTCTCGTGTTTTTGCGTCTGGTGCCACCGTTTCGTGGGCATGCAGATTGGTTTCTCTTCGCGGATGTCACGAGGTTGATATTACGAGCGTGCTGATGACGCGAATGAGTCGATGGCGCGAGCGCTTTGAGATTGTGGTTCGAAGCCAAACGCGTGCGTGCGTTGGGCTTAGACAGGTTGGTAGTCGAAGTAATTTTTGCTTTTGATCACCTCGGCAACCGGTTCCGGCACCATTGTTTCCCAGTCTGCGTCACCGTTTTTGATCATGCGGAGCACCTCGCGTGAGAAGATCTTTAAGCAATCGGCGTCATAATTTTCCACCGCGTTGATCTCGCCGCGGTCCAGCAGGTAGTGGTACAGCTTGCTGAGTTCGGGTTTGACTTCGAGATTGTCGCACGTCACGAGTTGGCCGGTCGCGGAATCCAACAGCGGGTAGCAGTAAATCTTCAAGTCGTTCTTGAACAAGCGTCCAAACGATTCAAGGATCCCGCCTTCGAGGCTGGTGTAGTACTGTTCATCAAACAGTTCCAACAAGCTGCCGGCGCCCATCGTGATCGCGATACTTTCTTTGGTGTAACGCGACAGATAGGCGGCTAACCTGAAGTAGCGAAAGTAGTCTGAAATCAGCACGGGCATGCCACAGGCGGCCATGACATCGGCGCGAGCGAGGAAGTCACGCAAATCAATTTCGCCTTCGGCCTTCAGGTTGTTCATCGTGATCTCCATCACTTGAACTACTTCTTTGCCGGCGACACTCGGCAGCTGCGAGAACTTTTCGTGCGCTCCACGCAGCATGTCGAGATTGACGTTGCACACGGGGCGAAAGCTGCCTCGTTCGACCAAGATCGGTTTGCGATAAAAGAATTCCGATGGCTGCAGCACTTCACCGCTGCTAGCGAACATCGCTGCACCGCTCAAACCGAGTTCGACAAGTTTCAGGCTCATCAATCGGTTATCGACATGGCGGAACGCGATTCCCGAAAACTCGATCATATCGATTTCAATCCGCGAGGTCGAAAGTCCGTCAAGCAGCGAATCGACAAGCAGTTCGGGTTCATGGTGCAGTGCGAACGCACCGTGCACGAGGTTCACCCCGACGATTCCGAGTGCTTCTTGCTGCAGCGCCGCCTCTTCGTCAAGCATCCGCACATGGATAATGATTTGGCTATCGTCGTCGCGAGGATGAGCTTGGAACTTGATTCCCATCCAACCATGGCACTCATTGGTCCCTTGAAAATTTCTCGCCGAGACGGTGTCGGCAAAGGCAAAGAAGGCTGTGGTGTCGCCGCGGACCTCGCGAAGTCGATCCAGATTCAGTCGGTGTTCGTAATCGAGCATCGCCTGCAAGCGTTCGCGACAGACGTACCGCGAGGCGCGTCCGTAAATTGCGTCGCTGACTTTCATGTCATACGCAGACATACTTTTGGCGATCGTGCCAGCGCCGCCGCCGACGCGAAAGAACCAGCGGACGACTTCTTGCCCCGCTCCGATTTCGGCGAACGTGCCGTAACGCCGTGGATCCAAATTCACATCAAGCGCCTTTTGATGTGTGTCCTTCGGAGTCTGAGATGGTTTCGTCGGATTAAATCGATGCATGAAAATCGGTAGAGCTGGGGTGACGAGCGGGGAGAGGGAATATTGCTTGAGAATTTCGCATGCCTTGCAAAGCACAAACCATGCCGCCGAAGCACAAATGAGTTTCGTTGTGTTATTGCGGTCAAAACGGACTCATAGCCGTTCCACGATGTTCGGCCGGGTGCCTGTCGAATAGGCAGCGGGTGCCTTGATTCGTTGCATTTGAAATGATGTGTCGTGGGGGTCGACGAGGGAGTTCGCCTTCGCAAAGAATTGCGAGAGGCGGATCGGAATGCGATCAAACCACGTAAAACGCCGGGGGCGGAGACGTCGGCCCCAAGACATGCCGGTGATTGCGGTGTTGGATCGCGGACTAAATTCGGGATAGGTACAGGGTTTGCGATAAGCGGGGGGGGCGAGCGTGGATGGTGGTGTTGTTCCTTTATTGGTGCAGCGTGCTTTGTTCACGGCCCCGCAAGTTAACTTTTCTCCCAACAACGCCGGATCAAAAGATGAGCACAACGCTGACTGCCGAGACAAAGAGCAATTCCCGTGGGCCAGCCAGCAACGGAGCCGCGGCGACCTCGCCCGGTATGAGTCCGCGACTTTCGGCGATCGCAGCCGTGACGGGCTACAAGACCAATACGCCCGCGATGGATTTTTCAGAAACTCCGATGCAGGATCTATTCTGCGCCAATGTGTTTAGCAAAAAGGTGATGCAAGAGCGGCTGCCCAAGCCGGTATACAAGTCGTTGGTCAAGACAATTGAATCGGGTGAAAAGCTGGATCCGACCGTGGCTGACGCCGTTGCCTCGGCGATGAAAGATTGGGCGCTCAGCAAGGGAGCAACTCACTATGCGCACGTCTTTTATCCGTTGACCGGTGCGACCGCTGAGAAGCATGACAGTTTCTTGTCGCCCGATGGCGAAGGGGGCTCGATCGCCGAATTCAGTGGCAGTCAGTTGATTCAAGGCGAACCGGATGGTTCGAGTTTCCCAACCGGTGGAATTCGGCAAACCTTCGAAGCTCGCGGCTATACGATTTGGGACGTGACCAGTCCGGCGTACATTTTAGAGAATCCGAATGGAACGACGCTGTGCATTCCAACTGCGTTTGTTTCGTGGACCGGGGAAGCGCTTGATAAGAAAACGCCGGTACTGCGTTCGATGCAGGCGCTGAACAAACAGGCTCAGCGGATCCTAAAGTTATTCGGCCACGACGATGGTGCTTTCGTCGCCTCGACGGCGGGACCCGAGCAAGAGTATTTCTTGATCGATCGACACTTCTATTTCGCTCGCCCCGACTTAGTCAACGCCGGGCGGACGTTGTTCGGAGCCAAGCCGCCGAAGGGGCAAGAGTTTGATGATCACTACTTTGGTGCGATCCCCGAACGCGTCTTGGCATTCATGCTCGAGAGCGAACGAGAGCTCTTCAAACTGGGGATTCCCGTCAAGACGCGGCATAACGAAGTCGCACCGGGGCAGTACGAAATTGCTCCGATGTTTGAATCGGCAAACCTCGCGACGGACCACCAGCAACTGCTGATGACGACGCTGAAACGGCTTGCCGAAAAGCATGGGATGACATGTTTGATGCATGAAAAACCGTTTGCGGGGGTAAACGGTTCCGGGAAACATGTGAATTGGTCCTTGGGCAGCCGTTCACAGGGCAATCTGTTGGATCCCGGCGATACGCCTCACGAAAACGCTCAGTTTTTGGTGTTCTGTGCCGCGGTGATCCGTGCGGTTTATAAGTACCAGGGATTGTTGCGAGCGGTGGTGGCGACCGCCAGCAACGATCATCGACTGGGGGCCAACGAGGCTCCGCCGGCGATCATGTCGGTGTTCCTGGGGGACCAATTGACCGACGTGTTTGAGCAAATCAAAGCGGGCGGTGCGAATTCGTCGATCGCAAAGGGGACGTTGACGGTTGGAGTGGACGTGTTGCCGCCGCTTCCCAAAGACGCCGGTGATCGCAACCGAACCAGCCCTTTTGCTTTCACGGGAAATCGTTTCGAATTCCGAGCGGTGGGATCGAATCAATCGATCGCCGGTCCGTTGGTGGCGATGAACACAATCATTGCTGAGTCGGTGGATTACTGCGCGACCCAATTGGAAGCGGCAACCGACGGGACGCCTGAATCGCTACACAGTGCGATCCAAGTGTTGTTGACGGAGATCATGAACGAGTGTTCTTCGGTCGTCTTTAACGGTGACGGTTACTCGGATGCGTGGCATACCGAAGCGGCCAAGTTGGGGCTGTTGAATATGAAGTCGACGCCGGACGCGTTGCCGTACTTGCAAACACCCGAAGTGGCCGAGTTGTTCCAGAAGTATGGCGTGTTGTCAGGGCGAGAGCTGGAAAGCCGGCTTGAGACTTATCTCGAGCAATATTGCATGTCGATCAACGTCGAAGCCAAGTTGACCTACAACATGGCCAAGACGATGATCTTCCCCGCCGCGATTCGCTACCAGAATGAACTGGCCGCGACCTGCACGAATCTGAAAATGCTAGGCTACGATTTTGACACCGACACGCTCGATGAGATGACATCGTTGGTGAAACAGTTGCAAGACAATGTCACGCTGCTGCAGAAGAAAATGGACGATGCAGTCGGCGGTGGTCTGATCGAACACGCCAAACATTGTGGCGAGGTGGTGTTGCCAGCGATGAATGCGGTGCGTGAAGTTGCCGATGAGCTCGAAGGGATCGTCGCGGACGATATTTGGCCGCTGCCGAAGTACCAAGAGATGCTGTTCATCAAGTAGTGAAGCGTCACGTCAAAACGTAGCGAAACTCGCCAAGAGTTTCGGGGATGGTGTGTGGGCCGAAACTCTTGACGAGTTTCGCTACGGGGGATCCCAGGCCATGACAGGCTGGAAGCCTATCCCACATTAGCCTAGCCAGAATGCGACGGCGGTGGCGACATCGTCGTGCTCGAGTGCTTCGTGGGCGAGCAATTCGTCAGCGACCGCCGCGATCGCTGCCCACCACTGCTCGTCTTCCATCCGGCGATACAGACGGGCGATCAATTGTTCGAGAAATCGGACTTGCTGGACGCCGCTGGTGAACAAGCCGACCGATCGCTCGCATGCTTGTTGCCAATCGCCTTGCCACGGCCCGAAATGGGCCGGATGCAGCCGCTCGCCTCGATAGATCATCTCGGCCACGGGACCGGCCAAAATGGTCATCAATTCGCGTTGTCGTTGCCAATCGCAGCCGGCATCGACTTTTCCCCAATTGACCAAACAATCGCCAAAACGCCGGGGTAAATCGTCGTCGATCATGCTATCAAGCCGAACTTCTTCGATCTGGGCTCCTAGCAGGTAGCCGACGACTACATGGCCTGCTTCGTGGTAGGCGGTCAGTGTTTCGTCGTCGTCGTTCAATTTTGGCTTCCTTGTGATAAACTGCGACCGTCCGCCCCCCAATTATCTTTGTTGAGGACGTTTCCGCGACGCGGGACCGATCCTGCGAAGGGCACCATCATTACGCGATTGAGACAACCATGAAAGCGTTATTGCTAACCGAATATAAAGAGATGCAAGTCACCGACGTCGATGCTCCGGAAGTGGGGGCCGACGATGTTTTGGTTCAGGTCGAAGCGTGCGGCATCTGCGGCAGCGATATTCATGGCTATGACGGCAGCACCGGGCGTCGCATTCCGCCGTTGGTGATGGGGCACGAGGCGGCCGGGATCGTGATTGCCACGGGCGAAAATGTAACCGATTTGGCGGAGGGAACGCGAGTCACATTTGATTCGATGGTCTCGTGCGGCGAATGTCATTTTTGCCGCCAAGGCGATGGAAACCTCTGTGATAACCGCATGGTGTTGGGGGTTTCCTGTGGTGAATACCGTCGTCATGGTGCGTTTGCCGAACAGATCAGCGTGCCTCGCCGGATCGTTTACACGTTGCCGGAAGGTTTGCCGTTTGAGCATGCGGCGCTCGTCGAAGCGGTTTCGGTGGCGGTGCATGCCGCCAATGTCACCCAAATCACGCTGGGCGATACCGCCGTCGTGGTGGGGGCAGGGATGATCGGGTTGTTGACGATTCAAGCGGTTCGTGCGGCCGGGGCGACGCAGGTGATCGCGGTCGATTTGAACGACAAACGTTTGGCCGTTGCCAAAGAGCTCGGCGCCGACGTCGTCCTGCGAGGCGATCAAGTTGACGTGCCTGCGGAGGTTCGCAAATTGACCGAAGGCCGCGGAGCCGACGTGGCGCTGGAAGTCGTCGGCGCGACACCCACGATCAACACGGCGATTGAGTCGGTCCGCAAGGGCGGCAGCGTGACATTGGTTGGAAACGTGTCTCCCAAAATCGAATTGCCTCTGCAATCGGTCGTGACGCGTGAAATTACGCTACGAGGCACGTGCGGGTGTAATGGTGAATACCCGCAATGCATCGATCTGATGAATCGTGGGATCATTAAAGTCGAGCCACTGATTACGGCTAAAATTTCGTTAAATGATGCTCCTCAGTGGTTCGAGCGACTGCATGCAGGGGATCCGGACCAGATGAAAGTGGTCGTTCAGCCCCAGAAACATTGAGGCTGCGGCTAGTAAAGTAGCCGATAGAGTTGGTAGTGCCTGGACGCTTCGATTTGGCATACAATGAGACCATGATTAGCGAACCCACCATCATTCTGTCAGGCACCGATCCGGACCTCCCCCAGAACGTGCCTCTAGGACTTGCCCGCTACAGCAACCTGCGCGAGATGGCTCGTGGCGGCAGTGCGGTATTGCGGGCAGGATTCGATTGCGTGACGGGACGCACCGTTGCGATCAAATCGTTGTTGCCCGAAACTCGGCATGATCGACGCGAGCAGCGGCGTCTCCTTCGCGAGGCACGGGTCACGGCCCAGTTGCAGCATCCCAATACGGTGCCGGTTTACGACATCGGCAACGACGAAGTCGAGGGGATGTACTTTGTCATGAAGCGGATCTCGGGAGAGAACTTTTTCGAGATCTTGAAGCGGATTGCGCGACAGGACGAAGCGACGATCGCGGCCTTTCCGATGCATGCTCGCTTGGAAATTGTCGCCAGCGCGTGCCAGGCACTTGCTTATTCGCACGCACGCGGAGTGATTCATCGTGACTTTAAACCTGAAAACATTTGGGTCGGTAATTTTGGTGAAGTCATCTTGTTGGATTGGGGGGTCGCCAAAGTGTGGGGGCATGCCGATGACAACGAACCGATCAACCGCAGCGTGTTGAAGACTCGCGAGTCCGATGGCGAGCAGTTGCGAACGTTGACGGGGGGTGGCCAGCGGCCGGGAACGCCGCTGTATATGTCGCCCGAGCAAGTGGACGGCAATCGCGGAATTGACGAACGCACCGATATCTTTAGTGCCGGAGTGGTGCTGTACGAGATGTTGGCGCTGCGTGAGCCATTCCGGGGTGCGGATATCGACGAGACGTTCGAGAACATCAAGCACAAAGAGATCCCGCCGCCGAGCGAGCGATCGCCCGAACGCAATATCCCCAAAGCGGCCGACGATGTGGTGATGCGAGCGATTCAGAAACGACCGAGTCAGCGTTTTCAATCGATGCGAGAATTCATCGACGCCGTGCGAGCGATCGCCTGTTAAGGACAGTGGGATAGGCTTCCAGCCTGTCACTAAGAACACTTCTTTTTCAGCGTAGCGAAAGTCACCAAGACTTTCGGCTTTTCGGTTCAGGAAACCAAACTCTTGGCGAGTTTCGCTACCCTATATTTCGCAGCCTTATATTTCGCGGTCATCTAAACGTGCTCTTGATGACAGGCTGGAAGCCTATCCCAAGTCAAGGTCGTCGGCATCGCTTGACTAGGCCGTAAGTGTCGTTGTATAAAGGGTTTCTGCAAAGAACGCTAGACACGCCATTTTAGCGAGTGTAGTTATTCAGTGTAGCAAATGACGTGGGAATGTTCGGCGGCAACCGGATGTTCCAAGGAAC